>JBFJKO010000102.1:0-9009 GCA_041634935.1 Nocardioides sp. | reverse complement strand
TGCTGTTTGTTCGGTCCCCAGCCTAGACGTCGCAGGCACATTTGGTCCCTGATCAATCCGGGTGGTGCCAAAACCACCCAGACAGCACACGAGGCCCCACCCGTGCGGGTGGGGCCTCGCGGCTAAGACTCGGGTGAAACTCAGAGAGCGCGAACGTTCTCAGCCTGGGGACCCTTGGGGCCCTGCGTGACGTCGAACTCGACCTTCTGGTTCTCGTCCAGGGACTTGTAGCCCTGGGTCTGGATCGCCGAGTAGTGCACGAAGACGTCGTCGCCGCCGTCCTCCTGCGCAATGAAGCCGAAACCCTTCTCGGCGTTGAACCACTTCACGGTGCCTTGAGCCATTTTGCTCGGTACTCCTCATTCGGGTGGGAGCCGTCACTTCGACGACCCACAGCAGATGCGGTGACACTGCGCTCCGACCCGTGATTGAGCAATTGAGCTACCACAAAGAAGAAACGCCGTTGGATCACAAACTCCGCGGGCGTCAGACCAGCTGGAACTTGCACCTGTTGCAGACACGACACTACCAAGCACGCGGCCCGCTGGCACTCTTCGGACCCCACGAATTACGGAGGGCGGTGTGAAGGTCGTGTGACGGGTCGTCATCGACCTCGTCCGGCGCGGGCCACGGCCTGCAGCTCGAAGGCACCCCGGGGCGATCCGACCCGCACGAAGAGCGCGTCGCGCAAGGCCTCCTGACGCTCGGGCGGCTGGCGGACGGCGTACGCGCCGGCGGGCCCGATCCCCTCGAGGAACCCCGCCCAGAGCTCGTCGTACGACTCGTACGTCGTGGTCACCGTGAGGGTCGTCTCCTCGACCTCGTCGAAACCCGCGGCGGCGAGCAGGTCGGGGATCTCACCGGGCTTGCCGAACGCCAGCGTGGCCTCGTCGGGGGCCGTGGAGTCGAGGCTCAGCGCGGCGTCCCAGAAGTGACGCAGCATCTCCATGCCGTCGGCGAAGTCCCAGGAGCAGGCCGCAGCGGTACCACCCGGCCGCAGCACCCTCCGGAGCTCGCTCCCCACGGCCACCGGGTCGCTGACGAAGTGGAGGACCAGCTGGGCCAGGGCGACGTCGCACGAGTCGTCGGCGACGGGCAGGTCCTCCGCGGCCCCGGCCCGCACGTCGACGCCCGGGAAGCGTGCGCGGCAGGCCGCGACGAAGGACGCCGACGGGTCGCAGGCCACCACCGCCCCCGGGCCGAGCCGCTCGGCGAGCACCTCGGTGAGGGCTCCGGGCCCGCACCCGACATCCAGGGCCTGCTGACCGGCAGCGACACCCGCCCAGTCGGCGAACAGTGGCGCCAACCGTCTCGAGTAGCGGCCCATGAAGGCGTCGTACGCCTCGCCGGACTTCTCGAAGTTTGCTGCCCCAGCCACCGGTCGCATCGCGGACCGCCTCACCCGAGGGCGTCGCGTCCTCGACAACTGCACGCTAGTCCTGTCCGGGGCCGTTCGGAAGAGTGCGCCTAGGCCGGCGGCGGCGGCACGAAGGCGCTCACCTCGAAGTTGATCGAGGCGGGCGCTGCCGTGCTTCCGGGAGCGCCGGTCACCGTCGGCACCACGGAGATGTTGCCGTTGAGGAAACCGTTCTGGAAGAAGGCGTTGAAGCTGAACTCCAGGAGGGTCGTGTCCTCAACAGTCCCGGACTCGCCGACCTGCGGGTCGGTCTTGCTGAACTGCACGTCCATCGTCGTGGTCAGGGTGACCATCGCGTCCTGGCTCCGGACCCAGCCCGCCGACCTCACGGGAGGCTGCGTGGAGTTGATTCCGCCCAGCGTGGTCGTGATCTGCACGTCCGCCGTGAGGGAGTGGGTCGGACCCCCGGCGTTGGTGAACGTGACCGGCACGATGACGTTGTTGCCCTCACGGGCGATGGGTGCACTGATGATCGTCGCGATCGCCGCGGGCGTCGTCGAGTGGGACGTCGCGAACGCCGGCGCCGCGGAGGCCGCGACGATCACGGGTGCGGCCCAGGCGGCGTGAGCGGCGGTACCGACGACACGTCGCCGGGTCAGGCCACCGGACGGGGTCGCGGGCTGGTCGGACTTCTCGAGGGGCATGCACGAGCCTCCTGTTCACCGGCGCCGGTCGGGCCGGGTACTGCGTCAACGCCGTCCCACCCCTGCGGGTTACGCGGATCACGTGGGCGACGCGCCACCGGCAGGGCGCGGCGCGTTGAGCGCCCCGTCGCCGTTGCCCCACCCGTTGGCTAGGCTGACGCCGCAGAACGGGCCCCTAGCTCAATTGGCAGAGCTGAGGACTTTTAATCCTTAGGTTGTGGGTTCGAGTCCCACGGGGCCCACGACCTCCATCCCCCCTCCGGAGCCGGCTCCTGCCCGGCGCCGTCCTCCCCGTCACCGACATCTAAGGCGCTGCCCAGCATGCGAGTGCTCTTCGTCAACGAGAACCTCGGCGGACACGCGACCCTGCACCTGCACCTCGCCCGCGCCCTCGAGCAGCGCGACGACGTCCAGGCCGAGTTCCTGCACGTCCCCGCCCCCCGCCTGGCTCGCCGGGTCGTCGGCGCCTCGGTGCCCGGACTTGCGCGGTGGGACGCCGACCTCCAGCCCGCCCGGGCCAAGCTCGCGGCAGCGGCCTGGGTACGCCGCCGGCTCCGCGACCGTGCGGCCGACTTCGACGTCGTCCACTTCTACTCGCACAACAGCGCGCTCCTGGCGCGGGACGCCGTCGCCGGCCGACCGTGGGTCGTGTCGACCGACAGCACCAACGAGATCAACGCCGTCACGCTCCACTACCGCGACCCGGGCCGGTTCACGGCCGCGTCGACCCGCCTCATCCGGCGCTTCGAGGACCCGGTGATCGCGGAGGCGACCTCGGTGGTCGCACACTCCGCGTTCGTGGCCCGCTCGCTCAGCCAGGACTACGGCAGGACCGACGTCCCCGTGATCCCGTTCGGGATCATGCCGCCGGAGGCGTCCGTCAGGCGCGAGACCCCGACGACGCCGGTGATCACCTTCATCGGCAAGACCATGGCCGGCAAGGGCGGCGACCTCCTGCTCCGCGCCTTCGCCCGCCTCTCCCGGCCGGCCGAGCTGGTGCTCGTGACGCGGGAGTCGGTCTCGCCCCGACCGGGCGTCACCGTCATCAACGACCTCACCCCCGGAGACCCACGGCTCAGCGAGGTGCTCAGCCGCACGACCGTCCTGGCGATGCCCAGCAAGGTCGACACGTTCGGCTACGCGAGCCTGGAGGCGATGGCGCACGGCGCTGCCGTGGTGGCCTCGACGGTCGGCGCGCACGACGAGCTCATCGTGGACGGCGAGACCGGGCTGCTGGTCGAGCCGGACGACGAGGACGCCCTGGTGGCGGCGCTGGACCTCCTCGTCGGCGACCCGGGGCGCGCCGCGGCCATGGGGGCGGCCGGGCGGGAGCGGTTCGCCGAGCGGTTCGACGCGCGTACGACGACGGCCGCCCTGCTCGACGTGCTCCACGACGCCGCAGGGACCCGTCGCTCCTGACCCGACGCGACGTCGCCTCGCGACCGTCGCACCTCGAGGCGTCAGCCGCGGAGCCGCGCGTCGACGGCGCTCGGCCGCAGCACCTGGTCCAGCGCCATCGCCGCGCACCCCACGACGCCGGCCCGGTCGCCGTACGTCGCCGGCACCATCTGCAGGTCGCGCGTCGCCAGCGCGGACGCCCGCGCGTAGACGCTCTCGCGCACGCCGGCGGCGTACACGTCGAAGGCGAGCGCCATGTCGCCCCCGATGACGACCGTCTGGGGGTTGAGCAGGTTGATGGCGACCGCGAGCACGTCGCCGAGGCGTCGTCCGCTCTCGCGGAGCAGCTGCTTGGCCTCGGCGTCGCCGGCGAGGGCGAGCGCGACCAGGTCGCGGACGTGGCCGACGGGTCGCCCGGCCTCCGCCATCCGCGCCACCAGCGCCCAGCCACCGGCGACGGTCTCGAGGCACCCCACGTCGCCGCACCGGCACGCGAGCCCGGCCGCCTCGTCGACCTTGGTGTGGCCGATCTCGCCGGCCGCGCCGCGGTGGCCGGACACGACCCGGCCCTCGGAGATGATCCCGAGCCCGAGCCCGGTGGAGGCCTTCACGACCAGCAGGTCGGCGTGGTCCTGGGCATGACCCATCCGCTCGGAGCGAGCCAGCACGTCGGCGTCGTTGCCGACGAAGATCGGGACGCCGACGAAGTCCGGCACCTCGCTGAGGTACGGCGTCAGCGCGACGTCGTCCCAGCCGCCCATGACCGGCGAGTCGATGCTCACGCCGCGCGCGGGGTCGACCGTGCCGGGCAGGCTGATGCCCATCCCGAAGACCGGCCCCCCACGGTGCGGAGCCTCCAGCCCGGCGCAGAGCTCGGCGAGCCGGGCCACCGCGCGCGGCATCACCTCGTCGGGACCGGTGCCGCTCTCGTGGTCGAGGGAGTCGGTCGCGAGCTCGTGGCCGCCGAGGTCGAAGACCGCGACCTGCGAGCGGGAGCGCCCGACGGCCGCCGCCAGGACGACCCCGGCCGCGGCGTTGAGCACGATCCCGGCAGCCGGACGCCCACCGGTCGACGCGAGCTCGTCGCCGAGCACCACGAGCCCGGCGTCGGCGAGGGCCGCGACCCGCGCGGTGACGGCCGTGCGGGAGAGGCCGGTGAGGCGGCGCAGGTCGGAGCGGGAGCCGGCCCGACCGGTGCGCACCAGGTCGAGGAAGTCGCCGGCGGAGGAGGTCACCGGGGCACTCTAGGCCGGGCTTCGACCATCGCGGCACCCCCTCCGCCCTACTTTTGTCCGAAAAGAACGTAAGTAGTGCTTGTTGAGAGCCCTCTTCGGGCTTAGCGTGGTCGTCGTGAACCTGCCCACCACCGAGCTCGACGCCTCTGCCACGCACGACGCGTCCGGCCTCCCCCCGTGTGACTTCACGATCTTCGGCGGCACCGGCGACCTCGCCCTCCGCAAGATCCTTCCCGCCCTCTACCAGCGCGAGCGCGAGCTGAACCTCGCCGACGCGACCCGCATCATCGGCGCCTCGCGCACCGACTTCGACGAGGGCGGCTACCGCGACCTCGTGAGTCAGGCCCTGGCCGAGCACGTCCCGGCCGCCGAGCTCGAGCCCGCCGTCGTCGACCGCCTGCTCGACCGCGTGCACCACGTGACCCTCGACGCCCAGGACCCCACCAACTGGGACCTCCTGCACGGCCTGCTCAAGAGCGCGGCGCCCGACGACACCGACGCCCTGGTCCGCGTCTTCTACCTCGCCGTGGCCCCGTCGCTCTTCGGCCCCATCTGTGCGCGGCTCGAGGAGATCGGCGTCGTCGACGACTCCTCGCGGGTCGTGATGGAGAAGCCCATCGGCACCGACCTCGCCTCCGCCCGGCGCATCAACGAGGCCGTCGGCGAGGTCTTCGCCGAGACCCAGATCTTCCGCATCGACCACTACCTCGGCAAGGAGAGCGTGCAGAACCTCCTCGTCACGCGCTTCGCCAACACCTTCCTCGAGCCGCTCTGGAACTCCCGCTGGGTCGACCACGTGCAGATCACCGTCGCCGAGACCCTCGGTGTCGGCGAGCGCGGCGACTACTACGACACCTCCGGCGCGCTGCGCGACATGGTGCAGAACCACCTCCTCCAGCTCCTCTGCCTCGTCGCCATGGAACCGCCGACCTACGTCGGCCGCGAGACCGTGCGCGACGAGAAGCTCAAGGTGCTCCAGGCCCTCAAGCCGATGACGCCCGCCGACGTCGACCGCGACACCGTGCGTGGTCGCTACGGCTCCGGGCTCGTCGACGGCGTGCCCGTGACGTCGTACGCCGAGGACCTCGGCAGCGCCCCCGGGGCGAGCAGCGACACCGAGACCTTCGTCGCCATCCGGGCCGAGGTGCAGAACTGGCGCTGGGCCGGCGTCCCGTTCTACCTGCGCACCGGCAAGCGGATGGACCAGCGCGTCTCGGAGATCGTGGTGGTCTTCAAGGAGCCTCCGCACGCGATGTTCCCGCACAGCGAGGGCGTCACCGGCCCCAACCGCCTGCACATCCAGGTGCAGCCCGACGAGGGCATGCGCCTGCACATGACGGCCAAGGAGCCCGGCCCCGGCGGCATCCGCCTGCGGCCGGTCTCGTTGGACCTCAGCTATGCGACGACGTTCACCGAACGCTCGCCGGACGCCTACGAGCGCCTCATCATGGACGTCGTACGCGGCAACCCCACGCTCTTCATGCGTCGCGACGAGGTCGAGGCGGCGTGGACGTGGGTCGAGCCGATCCTGCAGCGATGGCACGAGTCCCCCGAACGCCCCAAGCGTTACCCGGCCGGCACCAGCGGGCCGACCGCCGCCGCCACGCTCATCGAGCGCGACGGCCGCCACTGGCAGGAGCCCGACCTTGACTGAGCCCACGCGTCCCGAGATCCACCCCGTCGTCGCCGAGGTGACCGCGCGCCTCGTCGAGCGCAGCGCTACCTCGCGCGCCGCCTACCTGCGCCGCGTCGCGGCCGACGACGACCGCGGCCCCGCCCGGGGCAAGCTCGGCTGCGCCAACCTCGCCCACGGCTTCGCCTCGGCGGAGGGTGCCGACAAGTCGGTGCTGCGCGGTGGCACCAAGCCCAACCTGGCGATCGTCACCAGCTACAACGACATGCTCTCGGCCCACCAGCCGTATGGCGCCTACCCGCCGGTGCTCAAGCAGGCCGCCATCCGCGCCGGTGGCATCGCCCAGGTCGCCGGCGGTGTGCCCGCCATGTGCGACGGCGTGACCCAGGGCCGCGCCGGCATGGAGCTCTCCCTCTACAGCCGCGACGTCATCGCCATGTCGGCCGCGATCGCGCTCAGCCACGACATGTTCGACGGCGCGCTGATGCTCGGCGTGTGCGACAAGATCGTGCCCGGGCTGCTGATCGGTGCCCTGTCGTTCGGTCACCTGCCGACCGTCTTCGTGCCCGCGGGTCCGATGGAGTCCGGGCTGCCCAACAAGGAGAAGGCGCGCGTGCGCCAGCTGCACGCCGAGGGCAAGGTCGGCCGCGACGAGCTGCTCGACGCGGAGGCGGCGTCGTACCACTCGCGCGGCACGTGCACGTTCTACGGCACCGCCAACTCCAACCAGCTGCTGATGGAGATGCTCGGGCTGCACCTGCCGGGCTCGTCGTTCGTCAACCCCGGCACCGAGCTGCGCGACGCCCTCACCGAGGCGGCCGCCGCGCGCGCCGTCGCGATCACCCACGCCGGCGGGTCGCCGACCCCGATCGGGCACGTCGTCGACGAGAAGGCGATCGTCAACGCCTGCGTCGGTCTGCTCGCCAGCGGTGGCTCCACCAACCACACGATGCACCTCGTCGCGATCGCCCGCGCCGCCGGCATCGTCCTCACCTGGCAGGACCTCTCCGACCTGTCCGCGGTGGTGCCGCTGCTGTGCCGGATCTACCCGAACGGCTCGGCCGACGTCAACCACTTCCACGCCGCCGGCGGGATCGGCTTCCTGGTGCGCACCATGCTCGACGCCGGTCTGCTGCACGAGGACGTGCTCACGATCATGGGCCGCGGGCTGCGGCACTACACGACCGAGCCGGTCGTGCGCGACGGCGTGCTGTCGTGGGTCGAGGGCACGCCGGAGTCGCTGGACCGCGACGTGCTGCGTCCGGTCGAGGACCCCTTCGCCCCCGACGGCGGCACCCGGGTGCTCACCGGACACCTCGGCACGGCCGTCATCAAGACGTCGGCGGTGGCCGTGGAGCACCGGGTGGTGCGCGCCCCGGCGATGGTCTTCGACGACCAGGGTGACTTCCTCACCGCCTTCGGCGACGGACGCCTCGACGGCCGCGACCTCGTGGCCGTGATCCGCTACCAGGGCCCCTCGGCCAACGGGATGCCCGAGCTGCACAAGCTCACCCCCGCGCTGGGCGTCCTGCAGGACCGCGGCCAGCACGTCGCGATCGTCACCGACGGCCGCATGTCCGGTGCGTCCGGCAAGGTGCCGGCCGCCATCCACGTGACCCCCGAGGCCGCTCTCGGCGGACCGCTCGCGCGGGTGCGCGACGGCGACGTCGTCGTCGTGGACGCCGTGCGCGGCGTGCTCGAGCTCGAGGGGGTCGACGACCTCGACACCCGACCGGCCACCGGTCGTCCGCCGACCGACGAGGAGTGGGCCGACACCGGCCGCTCCCTCTTCTCCGCGTTCCGGGCCAGTGTCGGGCCCGCCGACGAGGGCGCCAGCGTCTTCTCCGGCGCCGGCATCCCGCTCCACGACCCCCGCCAGCAGGAGGCACCCGATGTCCACGCCTGAGTCCGTCCTCGACGTCGTCCCGGTCATGCCGGTGGTCGTGCTCGACCGGGTGGAGGACGCCGTGCCCGTCGCGCGCGCCCTCGTCGCGGGTGGCCTGCCGGCCATCGAGCTCACCCTGCGCACTCCGGTCGCCCTCGACGCGATGCGGGCGATCGCCGACGAGGTGCCCGAGATCCTGCTCGGGGCCGGCACGATCGTGTCACCGGCCCAGGCCGAGGAGGCCGTCGCGGCCGGGGCCCGGTTCCTCGTCTCCCCCGGCTCGACGCCGCGGCTGCTGGACGCGATGCTCGCGACCGGGGTGCCGTTCCTGCCCGGCACGGCGTCGGTCTCGGAGGTCCTGGCCGTGCTCGAGGCCGGGGTGAGCGAGATGAAGTTCTTCCCCGCCGAGGCCGCGGGCGGGGCGCCGTACCTGAAGTCGATCGCGTCACCCGTGCCGGCGGCGCGCTTCTGCCCCACGGGCGGCATCACCGCCGCGACGGCGCCGACCTACCTCGCCCTGCCCAACGTCGGGTGCGTCGGCGGGTCGTGGCTCACGCCGGCCGACGCGATCGCCGCGGGTGACTGGGACCGGATCACCGAGCTCGCCGCCGCTGCGGCCGCCCTCGGAGGCTGAGCCCCTGGGCTCGGAGGCTGAGCAGGCCGAGCCCCTGGGCTCGGAGGCTGAGCAGGCCGAGCCCCTGGGCTCGGAGGCTGAGCAGGCCGAGCCCCTGGGCGAGACCGTCGACGAAGCCCCCGCATGCCGGGCGCAGGCCGCCACCACGGTCACCGGGCTTCGT
>JBFJKO010000101.1:0-9036 GCA_041634935.1 Nocardioides sp. | reverse complement strand
GTAGATCGCCACGGCGAAGACCTGGAGGAACAGGTTGTAGAGCAGCCGCTCCCCGAAGGTGTTCGTGAGGCCGCTGTAGAAGATGGCGCCGAAGACCACCCCCAGGATGAGGAAGATGACCATGAAGCCGACGCCGTCGATCAGCCTCGCCAGGAACCGGTCGAGCAGCTCGGCCGGTCGGGTCCCGCCAGGTGGCCCGGAGGACGGCGGCGGGGCGCCGCCGTACGGTCCGGGTGGCGGGGGCGGTGGCGGTGGCGTCTGGCTCATGTCGTCCAGACTTCCAAGCCCGGGCCCCGACGGCAATGGCCTGACGTGAATTCTGTCGGCCTGACGCCCTGGGGGATCAGGCCTGGGCGAGCGCCTTCTTCTCGGCCCGGGTGAGCTTGACGACCTTCTTGACGCGCAGGCCGAGGAGTCCGGCGACCACGGCACCGCCGGCGACCGCGGCGCCCGCCAGGCCGAGGTTGCGCGGCATCAGCTCCTTGTCGACCGCCTGGAAGGCGGTCGCGGCGTCGGCGCCGTCGACGGCCATCCCGATCAGTACCAGGGTGCGTCGTGCGCTGCCGCTGGCGAGCAGCGTGGCGGCGCCGAGGGCGATCTCGCGCGAGCCGAACCACTGGGTCAGCAACGGGTTGCTGGACGTCGTCCCCATCGACGACTGCACGAGGTCGGGCTTGATGAGGGCGGCCGCGCCGATGCCGATCCGGCCGAGCGAGAGTCCGGTCACAGAGTTCATGTCTCGGACCCTAGCGGAGCCGCGACACCGGCGAGGCAGGTCTCAGACGAGGTAGGCGCGACGCCAGCGCTCGAGCTGGTCGTAGACCCGGGCGCGGGCCTCGGGACGCGAGAGCACCACGTCGTGGCGCGCCCCGTCGACGGCGACATAGCTGATGTGCGGTCCGACCGACGTCGACCAGCGCCTGATCTGGGGGACGTCGAGGACGATGTCGTGGTCGTGGGCGTCCTCGAGGTCGACGGCGTGCCGGGTGGCGGCCGAGGAGAGCACCAGCACCGGGGCGAGCACCGAGAGGCCGGCGTGCAGGGCGGCGTGCCCCCGTCGGATGGCGCGGAGCCAGCCGAGCCGGACGGGGTAGGAGTCGATCGGCTTCCAGTCGAGGTCGTAGTCCCACTCGCCACCGAAGTCGACGTGGAGGCTACGACCGTAGATGCCGGTGACGTCGCGCCCGAGGGCGTGCATCGGGCGCAGCCGACCCAGCCGCTCCAGGACGGCGTCGGCCGCGGGGCTGCGCATCCAGGCCGGACCCTGGAGGTCGAACCAGGGCGAGTTGAGCACCAGGCCGGACAGCTCCGCGGGCTGGCGGGCGTCGCTCCACAGCGCCGAGGTGAGCCCTCCGGTGGAGTGGGCGGACAGCACCACGTGGTCGTGCCGGTCGCGCTCGGCGACGCGCCACCAGCAGGCGTCAAGGTCGGCGAAGTACTCCGTGAGGTCGGCGACGTACGTCGGCGTCTGGTGCGGCAGGATCGATCGGCCGTACTTGCGCAGGTCGACGGCGTAGAAGTCGTAGCCGCGCCCGAGCCACCACTCGGCGTACTCGGTGTGGAAGAAGTAGTCGGCGAACCCGTGCACGTGCAGCACCGCACGTCCGGTCGGGTGCTCGGCCCGACGCCTCACCAGCGTCGCGACCACGCCTCCCTCCTGGTCCGGGGGCAGGCTGATCGTCTCGGACTCCCAGGGAGCGCCCAGGATGTCGGGCGTCTGACGGTCGCGCATGTCGACGATTGTGCCGGTCCGCGCACCTGCGACGCGCGCGGGTCTGCGCCATACCGGCCCGCGACGTGGAGCGGGCGGCTACGGTGCGGTCGTGAGCTGGATGCACGAGGTGACCGGGTCGTGGCGCGCCGGCACCCACCGCAGCCAGATGACAACGCTCCTGGCCCTGCTCGGCTGTGTCGGCCTGTGGTTCGGTCTCTCCCTGGTCCGCTACGACCTCTTCCCCCTGGCCGGCTACTTCTTCTGGCTGTTCGTGGGGATGCTGCTGCTGCGTTTCGTGCCCCTGCTCCTGCTCACGGGGGCGATCCTTCTCGCCGGCCTCGGCACCGGGTTACTCACGGCCACCACCACCGCACCCTCACTCATCAGTATCGGTGTCCTGCTGCTGCTGAGCGTGGCCCTGGTGCTCTACTTCGCCAGCCGGCAGCGCAGCGGGTTGCCGACGCCACTCAGCGAGGCGCTCCTGGCAGACCTGCGTGACCGACTGACGGCCCAGGGGCAGGTGCCCGCGCTGCCTGCGGGGTGGTCGGCCCAGAGCGCGATGGTCGCCGCCTACGGGGCCGGTTATGCGGGCGACTTCATGGTCGCCGACCTCGACGAGGGCGGAGAGCACCTCGAGCTGGTGCTCGTCGACGTGGTCGGCAAGGGCCTGACAGCCGCCCCGTCGGCCCTCTTGCTCGCCGGCGCCCTCAGTGGGCTGATCGGCGCCATTCACGAGGACGACCTGCTGCTCGCGGCCAACGGCGTGCTGCTGCGTCTGCGGGCCGAGGAAACCTTCGCGACGGCGGTCCACGTGAGCGTGTGCCTGACCGACGGGTCCTACACGATCCGCAGCGCTGGCCACCCGCCGGCGCTGCGCTGGTCGGCGGGGGAGCGGGAGTGGTCGGTGGACAGCTCGCGCGGGCTGGCGCTCGGCATCGAGGCACGTCCCGATCTCGAGTCGAGCCGCGGGACGCTGGGGCCGGGCGATGCGCTCATGTTCTACACCGACGGGGTGGTGGAGTCGCGGCGCTCGCACCTCGACGACCGCATCGACTGGCTCGGGGACGTCGCGCGCTCGGAGATGCTGCAGGGGCTCGACGGCACCGCCTCGCGGATCGTGTCGCGTGTCGAGCGGGGCGATGACGACCGTGCCGTGCTCATCATCGCCCGCGACTGACGTCCTCCGCCGGACTGCTCGGGACTGGCCTAGTGCTGGTAGGTGCCGTGCAGGATCGCGCGCCCGGCGGTCTTGAAGGCCAAGTTGAACGAAACCACGGCGGGGGAGGCGTCGGAGTCGACCCCGAGCGAGGGCTCGGTCACGGCGTGCACGACGAAGTAGTAGCGGTGCACCTGGTCGCCGGCCGGGGGCGCCGCGCCCATGAAGGCCTTGGCGCCGCCGTCGTTGCGGCACATGAAGGCGTCCCCGGGCAGGGCCGCGCCCTCGGCACCGGCACCGGCGTCGAGGGACGTCACGTCGGCCGGGAGATCGACCAGGACCCAGTGCCAGAAGCCGCTCGGGGTCGGGGCATCGGGGTCGAAGCAGGTGACGGTGTAGCTCTGCGCGCCGTCGACGGCGTCCCAGCTGAGCTGGGGGGAGGTGTTGCCCGCGGAGGCCACCTGGGCGTCGGCGAGCGGTTCGCCGTCGGTGACGTCGGTGCTCGTCACACCGAAGGCCGGGGCGGCCGGGAGGAGGTCGTAGGGGTCGGGGCTGACGGGGCGCTCGAGGACCATGGAGGAGAAGATAGACCCCGCCCTGGTGCCCGGGTCCACCCCGAAGGCGGAATGATGGGGCAGATGGACGACTACTACGCCTACCCCACCGGCCTCCGCCTCACCGGACGCCGCGTCGTCGTGGTCGGCGGGGGACACGTCGCCCAGCGGCGCGTGCCGCACCTGATCAAGGCGGGCGCCGACGTGGTCGTCGTGTCGCCGGCGGTGACCCCGGCGATCGAGGGGCTGGTGCACGGCGGGGAGGTGACGTGGGAGGCGCGGGGATTCGTCGGTGACGACCTGGACGGCGCCTGGTACGCCGTGGCCGCCACCGACGACGCGAGCGTGAACGCCGAGGTGTCCGTCGCGGCCGAGGAGCGACGGATCTTCTGCGTGCGCTCCGACGACGCGACCGCGGCGACGGCGTGGACCCCTGCCGTCGGACGTGAGGCCGGGGTGACGGTGGCGGTGCTCGGGGGCCGCGACCCGCGGCGGTCGGTGCGCGTGCGCGACCAGGTGCTCGACGGTCTCCGTACGGGCATCATCGCCGCCGACCGGGTCCGCGACCGCTCGCCGGGCGTCACCCTGGTGGGCGGCGGGCCCGGTGACCCGACGCTGATCTCCCTCGCCGGTCGCCACGCCCTGATGAGCGCCGACGTGGTCGTGGCCGACCGGCTCGCCCCGCGTGAGCTGCTCGGCGACCTGCCGTCCGACGTCGAGCTGATCGACGTCGCCAAGCTGCCGCGTGGTCGTTCGGCGCAGCAGGAGGAGATCAACCGCGTGATCGTGGAGCGCGCCCTGGCGGGACAGCGCGTCGTCCGCTTCAAGGGCGGCGACAACTTCGTCTTCGGTCGCGGCTACGAGGAGGTGCTCGCCTGCCGGGACGCCGGGGTCGAGGTCACCGTGATCCCCGGCCTCACCAGCCCGGTGGCGGTCCCGGCCATCGCCGGCATCCCGGTCACGCACCGCGGCGTCGCCCACGAGTTCACCGTCCTGTCGGGGCACCTGCCCCCCGGCCACCCGGGCTCGCTCGTGGACTGGTCGGCGGTGGCCCGCCTGCGCGGCACGCTCCTGCTCATGATGGCGGTGGAGAACGGCCCCCACATCGCGGCCGCGCTCCTCGACGGCGGTCGCGACCCGGGGACCCCGGTCGCAGTGGTCTGTGACGGGACGATGCCGGGACAGCGGACCGTGCTGAGCACCCTGGGCGACCTCACCGCCGATCTCGAGGGCCAGCAGGTACGCCCGCCCGCCATCATCGTGGTCGGCGACGTCGTCGCCGTCGCGCACCCACAGCGCTACCCCGGCCGGATCGACGGGGCGGAGCCCGGCGATGGCTGAGGTCGTCGAGATCTCCGACCCCGACGACCCGCGACTCCTCGACTACCGCGACCTGCGCGACGTCCAGCTGCGCAAGAGCTTCGAGTCCGAGCACGGCCTCTTCCTCGCCGAGGGGGAGAAGGTGGTGCGGCGCGCCCTGGAGGCCGGTCACACCGCCCGGTCGTTCCTGATGGCGCCGCGCTGGTTGGAGGGACTGGACGACGTGCTGTCCGGCTCGGAGGCCCCCTGCTACGTGCTGGCGGAGTCGCTCGCGGAGGAGGTCACGGGCTTCCACGTGCACCGGGGGGCCTTGGCGTCGCTGGAGCGACGTCCGCTGCCCGACGTGGCGACGGTGCTCGACGGCGCGCGGTCGGTGCTGGTGCTCGAGGACCTCGTCGACCACACCAACGTCGGCGCCGTCTTCCGCTCGGGAGCTGCGCTGGGCTTCGACGCCGTCCTGCTGTCGCCACGCTGCGCCGACCCGTTCTACCGGCGGGCGATCAAGGTCGGCATGGGGGCGGTGTTCTCCCTGCCCTGGACGCGGCTGCCGGACTGGTCGACGGGGCTGGAGAGCCTGACCGAGGCCGGCTTCACCACCGTGGCGCTCACGCTGGCCGACGACGCGGTGCCGATCGAGGAGTGCGTCGCCGGCCTCGACAAGGTGGCGCTCGTCCTGGGCTCCGAGGGCCACGGAATCTCACCGCGCTGGCAGGCCGCTGCCGACCGCCGCGCGATCATCCCGATGCGCGAGGGCATCGACTCCCTCAACGTCGCGGCCGCCTCGGCCGTGGCCTGCTACGTCACCGCCCGCCGCTGACGGCGCGCGCCTCGCGGCCGCCGTCCTGGGTGTTGCCGTTTGGTCCCAGACGACAGCTCTGCGGCCGGTTCTGTTGTCGTTTGGTCCCAAACGACAACACGTTTCAACCCCCGGCGGGCCAGTCGAGCGGGTAGTCGTCGGCGGCCTTGTCGTGAGCCTTGGTGAGCTTCTTGCGGGCCTTGGTGGCGAGACGGTCGCCGAACACCGTGCCCAGGGTGTGGTCGGTCTCGTGCTGCAGGCAGCGGGCGAGCATCCCGTCGCCGGAGAAGGTGACCGGCTCACCGTCGAGGCCGGTGCCGGTGACGGTCGCGGTGTCGGGGCGGGCGAGCTCGACGAAGGCGCCGGGGAACGACAAGCACCCCTCGTCGGTCTCGTCGAGACGCCGCTCGGTGCCCTCGGGGAGGGTCAGGACGGGGTTGCACACCAGGCCGACCGTGCGCACGCCGGAGTCGTCGGGGCAGTCGAAGACGAACATGGCGACGTCCTCGCCGATCTGGCAGGCGGCCAGGCCGACACCGTCGGCGGCGTACATCGTCGCGACCATGTCGGCGGCCAGGGTGCGCAGGTCGTCGTCGTACGACGCCACCTTGGCCTGCGGGCGGTGCATCACCGGCGTGCCCCACCGGGTGATCGGGCGGACGGTGCCCGGCTCGGGGAGCGGGCCGTGCGGGGCGAGCGGGGCGTCGTCGGGCTCGGCCGGCGTGCCGCTGGTCTGGCCGTTGGTCTGGTCGGAGATCGGGTCAGGCATGGCGTGCATCTTAGGCGCCCTCCCGCGCCCACCGATCCTCCCGCGACCGCGCCGATGACCACCTGTGACCTGCCCCACAGAGGATCTTGTAGCGCAATGTGTAACTCACAGTTACATTATCTGCATGTCCCTCATCAACAACCTCCGTCCCGGCGGTCGGCACGGCATCGCGACCACCGAGTCGCGTGACCCGATCGGCTACCTCGTGGCCGGCCTGAGCCGGCTCGCCCAGAGCGACCTGATCGACCGGTTCGGTCTGCGCCGGTCGACCGAGCAGGCCGTCTTCAGCGTCACGAGCAACGGCTTCAAGACGATGACCGCTGCGAGCCGCACGTTCGCGAAGGCCGGCAAGGTCGGACGGCCCGGCGTGCGGGTCGCCCCCGCCGCCCGCACCGGCGTCTTCGACCTCACGCCGACCGAGGACGAGCAGATGCTGGTCGACGTCGTCACCGAGTACGCCGAGGAGGTCGTCCGGCCCGCGGCGGCCGACGCCGACGCCGCGTGCGCGGCCCCGGTCGAGGTGCTGAAGGCCGGTGCCGAGATCGGCCTGCCGATCCTCGGTGTGCCCGAGGCGCTCGGCGGCATCTCCGAGGAGCGCTCGGCCATGGCCGGCACGCTCGTCGCGGAGGCGCTGTCGCAGGGTGACCTCGGCCTCGCGGTCGCGAGCCTCGCGCCGGGCTCCGTCGCCACGGCCCTGGGCCTGTGGGGCACCGACGCCCAGCAGCAGACCTACCTGCCGGCCTTCACCGGGGACGACGTCGCCGCCGCGGCGCTCGCGCTCACCGAGCCGACCGTCCTCTTCGACGTGATGGCGCCCAGCACCACCGCCACCCGCACGGCCGACGGCTTCACCCTCAACGGCGTGAAGTCCCTCGTGCCCCGCGGCGCCGAGGCCGAGCTGTTCGTCGTCGGCGCGCTCCTCGACGGTGCCCCCGCACTGTTCCTCGTGGAGTCCGGCACCGAGGGCCTCGCCGTCGAGGGCGACCCCGCGATGGGCGTCCGCGCGGCGTCGCTGACCCGCATCACCCTGACCGACGTCAAGGTCGACCAGGACGCCGTCCTCGGCGAGACCGACGGGAGCACCTACCGCGAGTGCGTACGCCTCTCCCGCCTCGCCTGGTGTGCCCTGGCGGTCGGGACCGGCCAGGCCGTCCTCGACTACGTCACGCCGTACGTCAAGGAGCGCCAGGCCTTCGGCGAGCCGATCGCCCACCGCCAGTCGGTGGCCTTCATGGTCGCCAACATCGCCATCGAGCTGCAGGCCATGCGCCTGGTGACCTACAAGGCGGCCTCCCGCGCGGCGGCCGGCAAGGACTTCACCCGCGAGGTCGCCCTCGCCCGCAAGCTCTGCACCGACAAGGGCATGCAGATCGGCCTTGACGGCGTGCAGCTCCTCGGTGGGCACGGCTTCGTCAAGGAACACCCCGTCGAACGCTGGTACCGCGACCTGCGCGCCATCGGCATCATGGAAGGAAGCGTGCTGGTATGAGCATCAGCCTGGACGACCCGAAGAAGTTCCGACCGCTCGTGGGCCAGGCCCACCAGGTCGCGATGAACATGCTGCGCCCCATCTCGCGCACCTACGACCGCGCCGAGCACGAGTACCCCAAAGAGCTCGACATGCTCGCCGCCATGATCGACGGCCTCTCCGACTCCGGCGCGAGCGAGGGGGCCGGCGCTGCCGGCGTCCGTCGTGACGAGAAGGACGACGACAAGACGGTCAAGAACGGCGCCAACCTGGCCTCGGTGATGTCCATCGCGGAGATGTGCTGGGGTGACGTGGGCCTGCTGCTCTCGATGCCCCGTCAGGGCCTCGGCAACTCCGCGATCGCCTCGGTCGCCGATGACGAGCAGCTCAAGCGCTTCGAGGGCGTGTGGGCGGGTATGGCGATCACCGAGCCCGGCACGGGCTCCGACTCCGCCAACATCACCACCACCGCGGTCCTCGACGGTGACGAGTACGTCATCAACGGCGAGAAGATCTACGTGACCTCCGGTGACCGGGCCGACCACATCGTCGTGTGGGCCACCCTCGACCGCGACCTGGGGCGCGCGGCCATCAAGTCGTTCGTCGTCGCCAAGGGCACGCCCGGCATGCGCGTGGACCGGCTCGAGCACAAGCTCGGGATCCGCGCCTCCGACACCGCCACGATCATCTTCGAGAACTGCCGGGTGCCGAAGGAGAACCTCCTCGGCTCTCCCGAGATCGACCCCAAGCAGGGCTTCGCCGGCGCGATGGCGACCTTCGACAACACCCGTCCGCTGGTGGCCGCCATGGCCATCGGCTGTGCCCGGGCGTCGCTGGACCTGACGCGTGAGCTGCTGGCCGACGCGGGGGTCGAGGTCGACTACGACCGTCCTGCCGTCGTCCAGTCGGCGGCTGCGGCCAAGTTCCTCCAGATGGAGGCCGACTGGGAGGGCGCCTACCTGCTCACGCTGCAGGCGGCGTGGATGGCAGACAACCGCGAGCCCAACTCGCTCGAGGCGTCGATGGCCAAGGCCAAGGCCGGCCGCGTCGGGTCCGACATCACGCTCTCGTGCGTCGAGCTCGCCGGCGCCGTCGGCTACAGCGAGACCGAGCTGCTCGAGAAGTGGTCGCGCGACTCCAAGATCCTCGACATCTTCGAGGGCACCCAGCAGATCCAGCAGCTGATCGTGGCGCGCCGCGTCCTCGGGCTCTCGAGCGCCGAACTCAAGTAGCGTCACGACGACGAGGGGCCCCGCGCG
>JBFJKO010000100.1:0-9041 GCA_041634935.1 Nocardioides sp. | reverse complement strand
CATGCCCTAGTCGACCTTCGAGGACGTCGCCGGGTGCGACGAGGCCATCGAGGAGCTCGGCGAGATCAAGGAGTTCCTCCAGGAGCCGGCAAAGTTCCAGGCCGTGGGCGCCAAGATCCCCAAGGGCGTGCTGCTCTACGGCCAGCCCGGCACGGGAAAGACCCTGCTCGCCCGCGCGGTGGCCGGCGAGGCCGGCGTGCCCTTCTACTCGATCTCGGGCTCCGACTTCGTCGAGATGTTCGTCGGCGTCGGCGCCAGCCGTGTCCGCGACCTCTTCGAGCAGGCGAAGGAGAACGCCCCCGCGATCGTCTTCATCGACGAGATCGACGCCGTCGGTCGCCACCGCGGCGCCGGCATGGGCGGCGGCCACGACGAGCGCGAGCAGACCCTCAACCAGCTGCTCGTCGAGATGGACGGCTTCGACGTCCGCGGCGGCGTCATCCTCATCGCCGCGACCAACCGTCCCGACGTGCTCGACCCCGCGCTGCTGCGCCCGGGTCGCTTCGACCGCCAGATCCAGGTCGATGCCCCCGACCTCAAGGGTCGGGCGCAGATCCTGAAGGTCCACTCGCGCGGCAAGCCGCTCGAGGACGACATCGACCTCACCTCGGTGGCCCGTCGCACTCCTGGCTTCAGTGGTGCCGACCTGGCCAACGTGCTCAACGAGGCGGCCCTGCTCGCCGCCCGCACCGGCAAGAAGTCGATCGGCGACGGCGAGCTCGACGAGGCCATCGACCGCGTGATCGCCGGTCCGCAGCGTCGTACGCGCCTGATGAGCGAGAAGGAGAAGCTCATCACCGCCTACCACGAGGGCGGCCACGCCCTCGTCGCCGCGGCGCTGCCCGGCACCGACCCGGTGCACAAGATCACGATCCTGCCCCGTGGGCGGGCCCTGGGCTACACGATGGTCCTGCCCGACGAGGACAAGTACTCCCAGACCCGCTCGGAGATGCTCGACAAGCTCGCCTACATGCTCGGCGGGCGCGCGGCCGAGGAGATGGTCTTCCACGACCCGACCACCGGCGCCGGCAACGACATCGAGAAGGCCACCTCCATGGCCCGCGCGATGGTCACGCAGTACGGCATGACCGAGCGCCTGGGCGCGATCAAGCTCGGTGACTCCGGTGGCGAGCCGTTCCTGGGCCGCGACATGGGCCACCAGCGCGACTACTCCGAGGACGTCGCCGCGATCGTCGACGAGGAGACCAAGAAGTTCCTCGCCGCCGCGCACCAGGAGGCCTTCGACATCCTCGAGGAGAACCGCGACGTCCTCGACGCCCTGGTGCTCGAGCTCCTCGACAAGGAGACCCTCGACAAGGCCCAGGTGGCGAAGGTGTTCGAGGCGCTGCGCCTGCGTCCGGTCCGTCCGGCCTGGACGGGCTCGCCCGACCGCAACCCCTCGCAGATCCCGCCGGTCGAGATCCCGCAGGAGATCCGCGACCGGGTCGCGGCGAGCGTGACGGCCCAGGGCTCGGAGAGCAACGGCTCGGGCGTCGTCGTGACGCCGCCCGGACCCGGCGGCGACCTGCACGGCGAGCCCGCCCCGGGGACCTCCCCGCCCACGCCACCGGCCTGACGCCGTTCACCACCGCCTGCCGCGCGCCGACGCGCCGAGCACCGCACCAGCCCGCACCCATCGAAGGATCCGCGTGACCGACAAGATCGCCCTGCCCGAGCTCGACGCGTCGGCGGTGCCCGAGTTCGATCACGACCGCGCAGCAGCGGCGATCCGCGAGCTGCTGCTCGCCATCGGCGAGGACCCCGACCGGGAGGGGCTGCGGGAGACGCCCGCCCGGGTCGCGCGCGCCTACGCCGAGGTGACCGCGGGGCTGCGGCAGGACCCCGAGGACGTCCTGACGACGACCTTCGACCTCGGCCACGACGAGATGGTCCTGGTGCGCGACATCGAGCTGTGGTCGATGTGCGAGCACCACCTGGTGCCGTTCACCGGCGTCGCTCACGTGGGCTACATCCCGGCCACGACCGGCAAGATCACGGGGCTGTCCAAGCTCGCGCGCCTGGTCGACGTCTACGCCAAGCGACCGCAGGTGCAGGAACGCCTCACCACCCAGGTCGCGGACTCGCTGATGCGGATCCTCGAGGCCCGTGGGGTCGTCGTGGTGATCGAGGCCGAGCACCTGTGCATGACGATGCGCGGGGTCCGCAAGGCCGGTGCGCGCACGATCACCTCTGCCGTTCGCGGGGTGATGCTGACCAGTCCCGCCACTCGCGCCGAGGCCATGGCGTTGATCCACCGCAGTCACTGAGGAGCTGTCGATGTCGCGCCGCATCCTCTCCGTCCTGTCCGTCGTCGTCCTGCTCGTCGCGGTCCCGATCTCCGTCGACGTCGTCGACCGCGCACGCTCCTCCGCCGAGACCCCGGTCGCCACCGACGCCCGCGTGCCCGGCACGACGTACGCCCCCGACACCGCGCCCAACATCGTCTTCATCTCCGTCGACGACATGACGCTCGACGAGATGCGCTACCTCCCGCGGGTCCGTCGGCTCCTCGGCGCGTCGGGCGTCACGTTCTCGGAGTTCACCGCGCCCCAGCCGCTGTGCTGCCCCTCACGCGCGCAGCTGCTCACCGGGCAGTACTCGCAGAACAACGGCGTGCGCACCAACTCCGGTCCCTACGGCGGCTACAAGAACCTCGAGACCGACACCGCCCTGCCGGTGTGGCTGCAGGAGAGCGGCTACCACACCGCGATGGTGGGCAAGTACCTCAACGGCTACAAGGCCTCCACGGCCAACACCAACGGGGTCGAGGTCGGCTGGGACCACTGGGACCCCACCATCCGTGCGGTCTACCAGTACGAGGGCTACACGCAGTACAACAACGGGGCGAAGCTCAAGCCCAAGGCGTACCACACCGACTACGTCGCGCGGCGCAGCTCGGCCCTGGTCCGCGAGATGGCCGCCCAGGGCTCCCCGTTCTTCCTGTGGACCTCCTTCGTGGGGCCCCACGGACGGTGCCCGGTGCGCAAGGAGGTCGGCGGCTGCCGGTTCCCGCCCGTGGTCGCCGAGCGGCACCAGTCGAGGTACCAGAAGCTCCGGGCCAGGTCGCGCAACAAGCCGTCCTACAACGAGCGCAACGTGACGGACAAGCCGCCGTTCATCGCGCGGCGCGGCAAGGTGCCCGCCGAGCGCGTCGACGCGCTCCAGCGGGCCCGCGCCGGGGCCTTGGCCGCCGTCGACGAGGGCGTCGAGCGGATCGTCGCCGCGCTGCGTGAGAGCGGCTCCGCCTCCAACACGTTGGTCGTGTTCACCTCCGACAACGGCTACCTGATGGGGGAGCACCGCTACCAGGGGAAGATCCTCGGCTACGACGAGGCGGTGCGCGTACCCCTGCTGATGGCCGGCCTCGACCTGCCGCGGGGTGCGGTGAACTCGCAGACGGCCGCGATGATCGACCTCGCGCCGACCTTTGCCGAGCTCGCCGGGGCGACGCCGGGGGTCGAGGTCGACGGGCGACCGATCGACGTCCAGCGCAGCCTCAACAGCGGGCTCCTCGACGACCGCACGCTGCTCGTCCAGGCCGGGGCGAGCAACCTCGACCGGTTCCCGACCGGGTGGTGGTTCCGTGGCGTCCGGACCTCGCGCTACTCCTACGCGCGCTACGAGAACGACGGCTTCGTCGAGCTCTACGACCGCTTCCGTGACCCCTTCGAGCTGCGCAACCGCGCGGGTGACCCGCGCTACGCGCTCGTGCTCGACGAGGTCGAGCAGCGCACCTTCCTGCTGGGTGAGTGCAGCGGTGCGCTCTGCCTGCCCGACTTCGGGCCGATGCCCGAGCCGCTGCTCTGACGTCACGCGCCACGGCAACCATCCTGCGGATTGTCGCGACAGCCGGCGTCCGGACCGCTATTTTCGTGACCACGCCTGTCGTCGAACGAGGAGTTGCCCGGATGGATCGGACGGCCCCGACGACGCCTGCGCTGCGTGGCCCGGCCTCGGTCCTGGCCCTCGCCCTGTGGGCCTGCGCGCTGGTGCTGACCATCCCGCTCCTCGCCTCGATGCCCGCTGCGGCCGAGACGTCCGCAGGCCGTCGCGACGCAGCGCCCGCCGCGACGCAGGCTCCGGTCCGGGTCCGCGTCGTCAACCACAACATCGAGAAGCGGCCGGTGGCCCTACGGCGTGCGCTGAAGTCCGCAGCGCGGACCGGCGCCCAGGTCATCCTGCTCCAGGAGGTCTGCTGGTGGCAGGCCGCCGACGTACGGCGTCAGCACC
This sequence comes from Nocardioides sp., assembly GCA_041634935.1. Classification (GTDB taxonomy): domain Bacteria; phylum Actinomycetota; class Actinomycetes; order Propionibacteriales; family Nocardioidaceae; genus Nocardioides. Next base: position 4,811 of record JBFJKO010000100.1, on the reverse strand, counting down.
CGGGGTGGACCATCGCCTACATCGCCGAGCGCAACCGCGACCGGTGCCGCAACCGGGGCTACCCGGGCGACACGCTCGGACTGCGCAAGCAGGTCGGCAACCTCGCGATCTGGACGGGCGGCCCGTCGGGCAGCACGTCCGCGATCGCCTTCGACAACCAGCGGATCAGGAACGACAACGCCGGCCTGGCCTGCGTCGCGTGGGTCGACGTGGTGCGGCACCGCGCGTGCTCGGCGCACCTGATCGCGCCCCAGAACGGCAGCGACGTCCGCACCCGCACCCGGCAGGCGCGTGACACCGCCCGGATCGCGGCACCGTGGATCCGGCAGGACGACCTGGTGATCCTCGGCGGGGACTTCAACGCCCAGCCACGTCGTCGCACGATGCGCTTCCTCTACGCACGCGGCGGCAAGGGCGAGTTCCGCGAGGCCGGTGGGCTCCGCTCCCGCGGTGGGTCGTGCGCCTGCAGGCGCGGCACCATCGACAAGCGCAAGGCCAAGATCGACTACGTGTTCTTCTCGGCCAACCGCACGAGCCCACGCACCCTGCGCAGGCTGCGCGTCGTCCGGACGGTCTCCGACCACCACCTCCTGGTGGGGTGGGCGGACGTCAACGCCTCGGTGCGCTGAGCATGGTCCGACCGGACCCGCTGCCCGCTCGCCTGCCCGGACCCAGCACGCCCGGCACCCCCGTGGTGATGGGCGTCGTCAACGTCACGCCCGACTCGTTCTCCGACGGCGGGCAGCACGCCGACCCCGAGGCCGCTCTCGCCCACGGGCTGCGACTGCTCGCCGAGGGCGCCGACGTGCTCGACATCGGAGGTGAGTCGACCCGGCCCGGGGCCACCCGGCCCCTGGTCTCCGAGGAGCTGGACCGGGTCGTCCCCGTCATCGCCGGCCTCGCGGCCGCCGGCGCCGTGGTGTCGGTCGACACGATGCGCGCGCCCGTCGCCGCAGCGGCGATCGAGGCCGGCGCGAGGGTCGTCAACGACGTCTCCGGTGGGCTCGCCGATCCCGAGATCCTGTCGGTGGTCGCGGCCTCGCAGGCGACGTACGTCGCCATGCACTGGCGGGCGCACGCCGACCGGATGGACCGGCTCGCGGTCTACGACGGACCCGGCGGCGTCGTCGGCGGGGTCTGCCGGGAGCTGACGCAGCGGGTCGAGGCCGTGCGCGATGCCGGGATCCCCGACGAGCGGATCGTGCTCGACCCGGGGCTCGGCTTCGCCAAGCGCGCCGAGCACAACTGGGAGCTCCTCGCCGCCCTCGGCCCCGGTGGGGCCCTGAGCGACCTCGGCTTCCCGCTGCTGGTCGGGGCGAGCCGCAAGTCCTTCCTCGGTGCGCTGCTCGCCGACGACGACGGCACCCCGCGTCCCGTCGGCCAGCGCGAGGTCGCCGGGCACGCGCTCACGCTCGTGCTCGCCCAGCGCGGCGTCTGGGGGGTCCGGGTGCACGACGTGGTGGGGACTCGTGATGTGCTGCGCCTGTGGCAGATGACCAGATCGGCGTCCGCCGGTGGAAGCAGCGACTCGGATCGGGGCGGGGGTGCGTGAGATGACCGACGAGCTCGCCGTCCTCGGCATCGAGTGCTTCGGTCACCACGGGGTGTTCGACTTCGAGAAGCGCGAGGGGCAGACCTTCGTGATCGACCTCGTGCTCGGCCTCGACACCTCGCGCGCCGCGCTGAGCGACGACTTGCGCGACACCCTCGACTACGGAAACCTCGTCACCTCGGTGAAAGCCGCCGTGGAGACCGAACCCGTCGACCTGATCGAGACCCTGGCCCAACGGATCGCGTCTGTCTGTCTCACCGACGGTCGTGTTGAATGGGCCCGGGTCAGCGTTCACAAGCCGGACGCCCCCATCGACGCCACATTCGCTGACGTGACGCTGACGATCACCCGAACGCAAGAAGGCACCCGTGACTGAGACCCCCAACCCCTACATCGTCGACGCCGACACCCTCACCGGGGAGATGCGTCCGATCCGTCGGGTCGTGATCTCCCTGGGGTCCAACCTCGGCGAGCGGCTCGCGACCCTCCAGGGCGCGGTCGACGCGATCGCCGACACCCCTGACGTCTGGGTCACCGGCGTCTCGCCGGTCTACGAGACCGACCCGGTCGACTGCCCGGAGGGCTCGAAGAAGTTCCTCAACGCCGTCGTGCTGGCCGACACCACCCTGGCGGCCAACCGGCTGCTCGACCGAGCACTCGCCGTCGAGGACGCCTTCGCCCGCGACCGCGGCGACGTCCCCAACTCCCCGCGCACCCTCGACGTCGACCTGATCGTCGTCGGCGACCGTCGCAGCGACACCGAGGCGCTGCGGCTGCCGCACCCGCGGGCCGCCGAGCGCGCGTTCGTGCTCAAGCCGTGGTTCGACCTCGAGCCCGACGCCGAGCTGCCGGGCTACGGGTCGGTCGCCGACCTGCTGGCCAACCTCGGCCTGGACTCCGTCACGCTGCGTGACGACCTGACGCTCGACGTCAACTGACCCACGGGTCGTCGGCCGGTCGAGCCAGCACGTGCAGCCTGACAACGGGTCGCTGAGGCCCACCGGGGTGAGGACCCTGGCGGGCTGGGCCGTCCTCGGCCTGGTCTGCGGATGGTTCGTGCACCCGTTGGCTGACCGGTTCGGGACGCCGCCGATCATCACCTGGACCCAGCCGCTCCTGCTGGTCCTGGTCGCGGCGATCATCGCCGCGACCGCCTGGGCGACCTGGCGCGTCGTCCATGTGCGGCGCGAGCGCCTGGACCCGCAGCACGCCTTCAACCGCCTGGTCCTCGCCCGAGCGAGCGCGTACGTCGGTGCGCTGGTCGGCGCCGGCTACCTGGGCTACGCCCTGAGCTGGGTGGGTGATCCCGCCGAGCTGGCCGACGAGCGCATGGTCCGCTCGCTCGCGGCGGCCGCCGCCGGGGTGACGGTGGTCATCGTCTCGCTGCTGCTGGAGCGAGCGTGTCGCGTCCGTCGTGACGACCGCGACGTCTAGTTTGTCCTCATGGCTTCCCCGTCTGCTCGGCCCTCGCGTCGTCGTCAGCGCTCCACCCGGATCGCAACCGCGTCCGCCCTCGTCGTCCTGGCCGCGCTCGCGGTCCTGGGAGCGGCGCTGAGCGGCTCCCTCACGCTGGCGCTCCTCGCCGGCCTCGCCGCCGTGGCCCTCGGGGCCGCCGGCGTGCGGATCACCTACGCCGAGGTCGTCGAGTCGCGCCGTGACGCAGCGCGCGACCGCGCCGAGCAGGCGCAGGCCTACCGCGTCCTCGCTCAGGAGCGCAACGCCGAGCAGGCGATCTACGTCGCCGAGACCAGCGGCCGCATCGCCCGCCACGAGGCGACCATCACGCGCCTGGAGAGCCGGATCGCCGAGGCGTCGGCCGAGCTCGACCGCGCCCGCGCCGACCTGGCCGCCGAGCAGGAGTCGGCCCGCCTGGTCACCGCCGAGCGCGACCGCCTCGCCCGTGGCCGCGAGGACGCGGAGGAGCGCGCCGCGCTGGCGATCGTGCGGGTCGCCGAGCTCGAGCAGGAGCTGGACGTCGTCCTCGCCGACTGGCGCGCGGGGCAGCGTGCGCCGCGACGTCGTCACGCCTGACGGTACGGTGGACGCGTGGTTGCCGACGAACGACAGCAATGGCGTGTGCAGGTCCCCGAGGACTCCCGTTTCGAGAGTGACCTCGACGAGCTCGACGTGGAGCCCCCTGCGGCGCTCGACGACGACTGGACCATCGACGCACCCGATCCTGCCAACCTGGCCGACCTGGCGCGGCTGACGCACCTCCTGCGGGCCCACGAGCGCCACGGGCGCGGGTGGGCCGGTGCCAGCGTCGACGACGTGCTCGTCGAGGTCTCGGCCCAGGGCCTGCTGACGCGCGAGAACGTCGTCGTACGTGACGAGAAGGGCGTGATCCACGCCTGGGGCAGCGTCCACGACCGCGCCGGCGGGCGGATGCTCTTCGTGCACGTCGTCGAGCGTGACCTGCCCGACCGGGTCGCCCGCGCGTGCTCCGACGTCCTGATCGAGTGGGCCGTCGAGCAGGCCAAGGTGCTCGGTGGCGCCCGGGGGCTCGACGTCCAGCAGATCGACACCGGCGCCTTCGAGGGCGACGAGCGCCAGGCCGCCTGGCTGAGCGCGGCCGGCTTCGAGCTGGTGCGCACCTGGTGGCAGATGAACCGTCCGGTCGAGGCGAGCGAGGCCGACCTCGTCGAGTCGCCCGACCTGTGGGAGGGGCGCGGGGTCCGGTTCCGCAAGGTCCGCCGCGCCGGCACCGGCCTGCCCGACGAGGACGACCTGCGCGACGTCCACGACATCCTCGAGGAGGCCTTCCTCGACCACTTCAACTCGTGGGAGGAGACCTTCGACGAGTTCGTCTTCCGCCTCCGCGAGGACCCCGGCCACCGCTGGGACCACTGGTGGATCGCCGAGATCGTCGACGTGCCCGAGGGCGAGAAGCCGATCCCGGCCGGTGCGCTCGTCGGCACGGTCTCCGAAGGCGGCCAGGGGCAGCCCGACGGCTCCTACGTGTCCTACATCGGTGTCGTGAAGGCGGCTCGTGGCCGCGGCGTGGCCAAGGGCCTGCTGCGCACGATCATCGCCGACGCCGCCTCACGCGGACGCGACCGCGTCGGTCTCGAGGTCGACGCCGACTCCTCGACCGGCGCCGACAACCTCTACTCCTCGATGGGGTGGCGCACGAAGTACGTCACCCAGTCGTGGCACCGCAGCGTCCAGGTGGTCAGCGGGGAGTGACCTGACCAGCGAGGGTGGGGACGGCGGTCGGACGCCGCCGCCCCCGTCCTCGGTCAGACCAGCCCGTTCTCCT
>JBFJKO010000099.1:0-9046 GCA_041634935.1 Nocardioides sp. | reverse complement strand
GTGAGGTCTGGGAGACCTCGGGCCACGTGGAGACCTTCACCGATCCACTGATCGAGTGCCTGTCCTGCCACAAGCGGTACCGGGCCGACCACCTCGAAGAGGCCAACCCGGGGAAGGCCATCACCGAGATCGCCTGCACCCACTGCGGCAACCGCGGCCAGTTCACCGAGCCGAAGCAGTTCAGCGGCCTGCTGAAGACCTACCTCGGCGTCGTCGAGGACGAGTCCGGCCTGCACTACCTGCGCCCCGAGACCGCCCAGGGGATCTTCCTCAACTTCGCCAACGTCGTGACGTCCTCGCGGATGAAGCCCCCGTTCGGCATCGCGCAGATCGGCAAGAGCTTCCGCAACGAGATCACGCCGGGAAACTTCATCTTCCGCACCCGCGAGTTCGAGCAGATGGAGATGGAGTTCTTCGTCAAGCCCGGCGAGGACGAGGAGTGGCACCAGTACTGGATCGACGAGCGCACCAAGTGGTACGTCGACCTGGGGATCGACCCCGACAACCTGCGCCACTACGAGCACGCCCAGGAGAAGCTGAGCCACTACTCCAAGCGGACCGTCGACATCGAGTACCGCTTCGGCTTCGCGGGCTCGGAGTGGGGCGAGCTCGAGGGCGTCGCCAACCGCACCGACTTCGACCTCTCCACCCACGCCAAGCACTCCGGCAAGGACCTGAGCTACTTCGACCAGGCCAACAACGAGCGCTACACCCCCTACGTCATCGAGCCGGCCGCCGGGCTCTCGCGCAGCCTGATGACGTTCCTCGTCGACGCCTACCACGAGGACGAGGCCCCCAACACCAAGGGCGGCGTCGACAAGCGCACCGTCCTGCGCCTCGACAAGCGCCTCGCGCCGGTCAAGGTCGCGGTGCTGCCGCTGAGCCGCAACGCTGACCTGTCGCCCAAGGCGAAGGCGCTGGCCGCCGAGCTGCGCGGCAGCTGGAACATCGACTTCGACGACGCGGGCGCGATCGGCAAGCGCTACCGCCGCCAGGACGAGATCGGCACGCCGTACTGCGTCACCGTCGACTTCGAGACCCTCGACGACAACGCCGTCACCGTGCGCGAGCGCGACACGATGCAGCAGGAGCGCGTCAGCCTCGACGGCATCTCCACCTACTTCGCCGAGCGGTTGCTGGGGTGCTGACGTGCGCACCGGTGCCCGAGGTCTGAGCCGTACGGCGGCAGTCGCCGCCGTCCTCGTGCTGCTGTCGGCCGGTTGCTCCGGCGGGGACGAGGAGTCGTCCCCGCCCGAGCCCAGCCCGACCGCAGCGAGCCCGACGCCGTCCGAGGAGCCGGACGAGGGCTACCTGCCCGTGCCCGACGGCGTCACCCTCACCGAGCCCGGCACCCGGCTCGCGCTCAAGGACACCGCCACCGTCGCCTGGCAGCCGCGCCAGGAGCTGGTCGGGGTCGTCGACCTCAAGGTGACGCAGGTCGTCGAGACCACGGTGCAGGCCTCTCTCGCCGGGTTCGACCTGGACGCCGAGGAACAGCGCTCCACGCCGTACTTCGTGACCATGAAGGTCACCAACGTCGGCGACACCGACCTCGGCGCCCGCCAGCTGCCGGTCTACTTCCTCGACCGCAGGGGAGTGCTGGTCGCGCCGACGGGCGTCGCCCGTGACTTCAAGGCCTGCCCGGGCGGGGTCCTGCCGGCGGTCTTCGCGCCCGGCGACCGCACGACCAGCTGCCTGATCTTCCTGGTGCCCGAGGGCCAGGAGCTCCAGTCGATCACCTTCCGCCCGCCCGACGGCGTCGTGCCGCTGTGGTGGAGGGGATCGGCGACCTCGCTGCAGGCGTCCCGCTCGTAGCAGGCGTGCGATTTGGGTCGGTGACGGCCCGCCTCGGACAATGAGGGCATGACCACCACCGCCGAGGCACTCCAGCTGGGGCCACTGCGCGTCGAGACCCCGGTGGTGCTCGCGCCGATGGCCGGGATCACCAACGCGGCCTACCGGCGGTTGTGCGCCGAGCAGGGCGCCGGTCTCTACGTCTGCGAGATGATCACCTCGCGCGGCCTCGTCGAGCGCGACACCACGACGCTCAACATGCTGGTCTTCGACGAGCTCGAGACCACCCGATCGGTCCAGCTCTACGGCACCGACCCGGTCTACGTCGGCAAGGCCGCCGAGATCCTGTGCGCGGAGTTCGGGGTCGCCCACATCGACCTCAACTTCGGCTGCCCGGTGCCCAAGGTGACCCGCAAGGGCGGGGGAGGCGCGCTCCCGTGGAAGCGCAACCTGCTCGGCCAGATCCTCGAGCACGCGGTAGCCGCCGCGACGCCGTACGACGTCCCGGTGACGATCAAGACCCGCAAGGGCCTCGATGACGACCACCTCACCTACCTCGACGCCGGTCGGATCGCGCAGGAGTCGGGGTGTGCGGCGATCGCCCTGCACGGGCGCACCGTCGCCCAGGCCTACTCCGGCGAGGCCGACTGGGACGCCATCGGCGCGCTGGTCGAGCACGTCGACATCCCGGTCCTCGGCAACGGCGACATCTGGGAGGCCTCCGACGCGCTGCGGCTCGTGGAGCAGACCGGTGCGGCCGGGGTCGTCGTGGGCCGCGGGTGCCTGGGGCGTCCGTGGCTGTTCCGCGACCTCGCCGCGGCGTTCGCCGGCGAGCAGGTCGCGACCCTGCCGGCGCTCGGCGAGGTGACGGCGATGATGCGTCGGCACGCCGAGCTGCTGAGCGAGCACATGGGGGAGGAGCGCGGCTGCAAGGAGTTCCGCAAACACGTCACGTGGTACCTCAAGGGCTTCGCCGCGGGCGGGCAGCTGCGGCGCTCGCTGGGCCTGGTCGACTCCCTCGCGGCCCTCGACGAGCTGCTCGCCGAGCTCGACCCGACCGAGCCGTTCCCGGTGCGCGAACTCGGCACGCCGCGCGGGCGCCAGGGGGCCCCTCGTGCCCGGGTGGTCCTCCCCGAGGGGTGGCTCGACGACACCGACGGCACGGCCCTGGACCTGCGGGAGGACGCCGCGGAGACCACCGGAGGGTGACCGGGAACACCCGACAAATCGAGGCCAGGATTCTTGGAGGCTCGTGCGCTTGTGCTTCACTCGAAAGTGTTGCCGGCCGCTATCGCGACCGGCTTCGGCACATCTGCACCACCCGCACCACCCCGTCCTGTCAGCAACAGCAAAGGATCAGCGCTGTGGCGAACCTCAGCCACAAGCGGGACACCAATGCCCGCCTGTTCTCCCGCGTCCCGACCGCCACCGCGGTCGCCGGACCCCTCGCCGTCCTGGCGACCGCCTCCGCGGTCGGTATCGGCGTGGCCACCACCGGCGCCGGAGCGACCTCCGCCGCGTCCCTGAGCTCGGCCCTGCCGCCTGCGGTCTCGGGGCCCGTGGCCGGCGACACCAGCCCGGTCGCGCTCGACCTGGTCCTCGGTGACGTCGACCGCCGGATCGCGTCGCGCAGCGGCGCCCGCGCCGACGCGCAGAAGCTCGACCTGCCGAAGAAGCAGCTCTCCAAGGTGGAGAAGATGCTGCGCCCGAAGAAGGTGCGCAAGGCCATCCGCTCGGCCGACCTCGAGCAGTTCGCGACCGCGCCCCTCAACCTGTGGACCGCGCCCGGGAAGAAGGCCGACAAGGTCGGGCTCCTCGACGAGGGCAAGAAGTTGCTCGTCACGGGCCGCTCCCACAACGGCCGCGACGAGATCGTCCGCGGCAAGGTGACCCGCTGGGTCACGGCCGGCTACTTCAGCGACGAGAAGCCGGTCGCCGAGCCTGTCGAGGTCGCGGAGGAAGCCGCGGCCCCGGCTGCCGGCGCCACCTGCACCAACGGCACCAGCGTGCCCTCGGGCGTCAGCCCCAACGTCGTCAAGGTCCACGCGGCCGTGTGTGCGGCGTTCCCCGGGATCACCACCTACGGCACCTTCCGCAGCGACGGTGAGCACTCGCAGGGCATCGCGATCGACATCATGGTCTCCGGTGAGGAGGGCTACCGCGTCGCCGACTTCGTGCGCGCCAACGCCTCCTCGCTCGGCGTGAGCTACGCGATCTACGCCCAGCGCATCTGGTCGGTCGAGCGGGCGGGCGAGGGCTGGCGCGGGATGGCGAGCCGCGGCTCGGCCACCGCCAACCACTACGACCACGTGCACGTCACGACGTACTGAGCGGGGCGGCCCGGCGCTCCCGGCGCCGGGTCGACCCATGTACGGCGCGCACCTGCGACCCGTCGGGCAGGCCTGCCCTAGGCTCGCCCCGATGGACGCCTCGATGGATGACTGCGACCTCTACGACGCCCGGTCGCGCGAGCGCCTCGTCGACGAGCCCCCCAAGCGCGTGGAGGCGCCCGAGCGCACCCCGTTCGAGCGCGATCGCGCGCGGGTGGTGCACGCGGCCTCCTCGCGTCGCCTGGCGGCGAAGACCCAGGTGGTCGGTCCGGCGTCGGACGACTTCGTCCGCAACCGCCTGACCCACAGTCTCGAGGTCGCCCAGGTCGCGCGTGACCTCTCGCGGGCGCTCGGCAGCCAGCCCGACATCGCCGAGACTGCTGCGCTCGCCCACGACCTGGGCCACCCGCCGTTCGGGCACAACGGCGAGCGGGTGCTGGCCGAGATCGCCGAGTCCTGCGGCGGCTTCGAGGGCAACGCCCAGACCCTGCGGGTGCTCACGCGGCTGGAGGCGAAGACCTTCGACGCCCAGGGCGCCTCGGTCGGGCTCAACCTGACCCGCGCCACCCTCGATGCCTGCACGAAGTACCCCTGGGCCCGGGGTGAGGGCCCGGACCCGCTGAAGTTCGGGGTGTACGCCGACGACCGCGCCACCTTCGACTGGTTGCGCGCCGATGCTGAAGGCACGCGTCGCTGCCTGGAGGCGCAGGTGATGGACCTCGCCGACGACGTCGCCTACTCGGTGCACGACGTCGAGGACGGCACCGTCGCGGGCCACGTCGACCTCACCCGCCTGGACACGGCGGGGGTCTGGCAGACCCTGCGCGAGTGGTACCTCCCCGACGCCTCCGACGACGAGCTGGACGCCGGGCTGGCGCGGCTGCGCTCGGTCGGCAGCTGGCCCGCCACGCCGTACGACGGCAGTCGGCGCAGCCTGGCTGCGCTGAAGAACCTCACCAGCGACGTGATCGGACGGTTCTGCGGCGACGTCCAGGCCGCGACCTTCGCCGCCGGCGGGGCGCCGATGGCGCGCTACGGCGCCGACCTGGTCGTGCCGCGCACGACGTGGGTGGAGATCACGGTGCTCAAGGCGGTGGCCGCCCACTACGTGATGCAGACGCCCGACCGGATCGCGATCATGGAGCGCCAGCGCGAGCTGCTGGCCGAGCTCGTGGCGGCTGTCGCCGACCGGGCGCCGGCGTCGCTGGACCGTCCGTTCGCCGACGACTGGGCTGCCGCTGCCGACGACGCCGCTCGGCTGCGGGTGGTGGTCGACCAGGTCGCCTCGTTGACCGACCCCAGCGCCGTCGCCCGGCACGCACGCCTGTCCACAGGCTGATCCCGACGGCCTCCCTGCTCATCGGTGCCGCCCCGTAGGATCGACTGCGTGGCAGGCCGGATCCGCGAGGAGGACATCGCAGACGTTCGCGAGAAGTCCCGTATCGAGGAGGTCGTGGGCGACTACGTCACGCTGCGCAACGCCGGCGGCGGCTCGATGAAGGGGTTGTGCCCCTTCCACGACGAGAAGTCGCCGAGCTTCAACGTCAACCCCACCCGGAACTTCTTCCACTGCCTCGCGGGCGAGACCAAGGTGCTGACCTACGAGGGGTCCCGTCCGATCTCCGAGCTCGCCGGTGGCTCGCACCGGATCCTCGACCGCCACAACCGGTGGGTCGAGGCGCCGTTCCACTCCTACGGCATCCAGCCGTTGCTCCGGATCGTCCTCACCCGCAACCGTCAGCGCAAGGAGCTCTACGCCACCGACGGTCACCGGTGGTTCGTCCGCGCCGGCAAGAAGCAGGACAAGGAGCGCGAGGTCCTCACCACGGGCCTCAAGCCCGGCGACCGGATGGTCCAGAAGTTCCCGCGATCGCGGATCTGGCGCACCACCCCGTCTCCCTTCGGGATCGCCCACGGCTTCACCTACGGCGACGGCACCCGTTCCGGGACGGGGTCCATGGCGAAGTTCTGCCCGCCCAAGGACATGGCCATGCTCAAGTGGTTCCCCCACAGCCAGACCTCCGAGACCGAGGGCAACGTGCTGGTGCACCACCTGCCCTTGTTCTTCAAGGAGCTGCCGCCGTTCGGGGAGTCCGTCTCCTACCTCTACGGGTGGCTCGCGGGGTACTTCGCGGCTGACGGGTGCGTGGCGGCCGACGGCACGGTCATCCTGAACTCCGCCGACAAGCAGGCACTGCAGTTCGTCCGTGACGTGTGCACGCGTCTCGGCATCGGGACCTACGGGATCACGACCCAGTCCCGGGTCGGCTTCCCGGGCCGGGAACCCTCCGACCTGCACCGGGTGCACCTCATCGCGGAGGACCTGACCGAGGAGTTCTTCCTCCTGGAGACCCACCGCGAGCGGTTCGTGTCCGCCGACAAGAAGTTCTCGCGCCGTGGGTGGGTCGTCGAGTCGGTCGAGCAGAGCGATCGTGTGGAGGAGGTCTTCTGCGCCGAGGTGGCCGACGGACACGCCTTCACCCTCGAGGACAACATCCTCACCGGCAACTGTTTCGGGTGCCAGGAAGGCGGCGACGTCATCTCCTTCCTGATGAAGATCGACGGCCTCTCCTTCACCGAGGCGATCGAGCGGCTCGCCGACAAGGCCGGCGTGGTGCTGCGCCGTGAGGAAGGCGACGACCGCGACGACCGCCCCAAGGGCCCGCCGAGACAACGCCTGGTCGAGGCCAACCGAGCGGCGCAGGAGTTCTACGCCGAGCAGCTCGCCGGTCCGGACGCCGTCGCGGGGCGCACCTTCCTCGCCGAGCGCGGCTTCGACCGGGCCGCCGCGGAGATGTTCGGGATGGGGTGGGCGCCGCGCGACGGCGAGGCGCTGCTGCGCCACCTGCGAGGCCGCGGCTTCAGCCAGGACGAGGCGGTGGCGGCCGGCGTCGTGAAGGTCGGTCGTTCGGCCTACGACTGGTTCCGCGGACGGCTGCTGTGGCCGATCCGCGACCCCAGCGGTGCCACGATCGGGTTCGGCGCACGCCGGATCCTCGACGACGACAAGATCGAGGCGAAGTACCTCAACACCCCCGAGACGACGCTCTACAAGAAGAGCCAGGTCCTCTACGGCATCGACCTCGCGCGCAAGGACATCGCCCGCTCCTCGCAGGCCGTCGTCGTCGAGGGCTACACCGACGTGATGGCGTGCCACCTCGCCGGTGTGACGACGGCGGTGGCGTCCTGCGGCACGGCGTTCGGCGAGGACCACACGCGCATCCTGCGGCGCTTCCTCCACGACCACGAGGAGTTCCGCGGCGAGGTCATCTTCACCTTCGACGGCGACGCCGCCGGCCAGAACGCCGCGCTCAAGACCTTCCAGGGAGACCAGCGCTTCGTCGCGCAGACCTACGTCGCGATCGAGCCCGACGGCCTCGACCCCTGCGACGTCCGCATCAAGAAGGGCGACGCCGCCGTGCGTGACCTGGTGGCCCGTCGGGTCCCGCTCTACCGGTTCGTCCTGGGCAACGTCGTCTCGCAGTTCGACCTCGATCGCGCCGACGGCCGGGTGGCCGCGGTGCGCGAGGCCGCCAAGCTCGTCACCAGCAGCCGCGACGCCTCGGTCGTCAACTCCTCCTACGCCCGCGACATCGCCGCGCTCACCGGCATGGACCCGGTCGACGTCCAGGCAGAGGTACGCCGCGCAGCCGGGCGACCCAGCGGCGGCGGGCAGTCGGCGAGCGCGCCGAGACAGGAGCCGGGGACCCGCCCTCGCAGCAACGTCCCCGACCTGCGCGACCCGCGGTTCTCGATCGAGCGCGAGACCCTCAAGCTCGTCATCCAGGCGCCGATGGCGATCGGCCGCACGACTGCCGACATCGGGGCCAACGACTTCACCCATCCCGTCTTCCGCGCGGTCTGGGAGCTGGTCGAGGCCGCCGGCGGCACGGTGGCCGGCGCCGACGACGACGGCTGGGCGGGTCGGCTGCGCGACGCCGCCACCGACCCCGCGGTGTCGTCGGCGATCACGGCCCTGGCCGTCGAGCCCACGATGAAGGCGCCCGACGCGGCCTACGTCGGCAGCTACGTCTTCAAGCTCCTCGAGCTCACGGCGCAGCGTCGCATCGCCGACCTCAAGTCCAAGCTCCAGCGCACCAACCCCGTGGAGCAGGCAGCCGACTACAACCGCATGTTCGGCGAGCTCGCCGCGCTCGAGCAGCACCGACGGACCCTGCGCGACCACATCGCGGGCACGACATGAGGGGCCTGCCCCGACGGCTGTCCCGACGGGGAGCCCGCCCCGACCTCGAGGTGGCGCCCGGCGAGCGACTGCTCGCCTGGGCCTCGACCACCGACGAGGCGGTGGTCGGTGGCACGCGCGACGCGCTCTACCTCCCCGGCGGCACCCGCATCGCCTGGGAGGACGTCGAGTCGGCCGACTGGGACGCCGAGACCGCCACGCTGCGCGTCAGCGAGGTCGGCAGCTGGGGTGAGCAGCGCCCCGAGCACCACGTCGTCCTCGACGACCCGGCGCGGTTCCTCCAACTGGTGCGCGAGCGCGTGACCGCCAGTGTGGTGCTCCAGCGGCACGTCGCCCTCGAGGGCCGTCGCGGTGTCCGGGTCATCGGCCGGCGGGCGCCCGGCGCGGTCGCCGACAGCTCGGAGATCTCCTGGATCCACGAGTACGACGAAGGCATCGACCCCCACGACACGCGCGTCCGGCTGGCCGCTGCGCAGGCGCTCGCGGCGGCCCGCGAGGAGCTCGGACTCGCCTAGGGAGCGGCCGAGGTCGAGGAGGGGGGATCTCGATTTCGGCCGGGGATCGACCCTTGCTAACGTATGCCCCGCACGATCCCCTGTAGCTCAGTTGGCAGAGCGCTTGACTGTTAATCAGGATGTCGCTGGTTCGAGTCCAGCCGGGGGAGCAACGCGACGGCCCGGTCGGCCGGAGATCACCTCTCCGACGCCGGGCCGTTGCT
>JBFJKO010000098.1:0-9124 GCA_041634935.1 Nocardioides sp. | reverse complement strand
TACGTCGCCAGCACGTCGTTGCCGTCGACGCGCACGCCGGGGAAGCCGAAGCCGAGCGCGCGCTGGTAGAGCGGGATGCGCGACTGGCGCTCGATCGGCTCCGAGATCGCCCACTGGTTGTTCTGGCAGAAGAAGACGACGGGGGCGTTGTAGGACGCGGCGAAGATGAACGCCTCGTTGACGTCGCCCTGGCTGCTGGCGCCGTCACCGAAGTGGGCCACGACCGCCGCGTCGCGCTCGGGGTCGCCGGTGCCGACGACGCCGTCGCGCTGCATGCCCATCGCGTAGCCGGTGGCGTGCAGGGTCTGGGCGCCGATCACGATCGTGTACTGCGCGAAGTTGACCTCGGCAGGGTCCCAGTTGCCGTGGTCGACGCCGCGGAAGAGGCCGAGCAGCTTGAGCGGGTCGAGCCCGCGGCACCAGGCGACGCCGTGCTCGCGGTAGGTCGGGAAGACGTAGTCCTGCGGACGCAGCGCACGGCCGGCGCCGATCTGCGCGGCCTCCTGGCCGAGCAGCTGCGCCCAGATGCCGAGCTCGCCGTGACGCTGGAGCGCCGTGGCCTCGGTGTCGATGCGCCGGGTGAGCACCATGTCGCGGTAGAAGCCGCGCAGGTCCTCGGCGGAGAAGTCCATGTCGAACTCGGGGTGGTGCACGCGCTCGCCCTCGGGCGTGAGCAGCTGGACGAGCTCGGGGCCCCCGTCGGCCTGGCTGGGGCCGAACACGTCGACCAGGTCGGGCCCGAAGGTGCCGCCCGGCGACTCGCCGGGGGTCGGGGTGGGTGAGCTGTGGTCCATGCTGACTCCTTCTCGTCACCCGGGGTGACGGGGTTGCCGCACACCGGGAAGCTGGGACCGTGGTCGACCCCGGGCGCACGGTCCGCACGGGGTGTGGCGGTCTGTGACCCGGGACACAGTCCGGATAAGCAGCAACCTACAAGCACGGTCCGCCACGGACCAACCCGACACCGCGTCCCCCCGCGGACCCACCCCCGCGGGCGTGCGAGCAGCCGCTAGCCTCGCCCTCATGAGCGACAAGAGCAGGTCCGCCAGCACGACCATCGCCGCCCCGCCGGCCACCGTCTTCGCGATCCTGGCCGACCCCCGCCAGCACCCGCGCATCGACGGGTCCGGCAACGTCAAGGACTCCCTCTCCGGTCCCGAGCGCCTCGAGCTGGGCTCGACGTTCGGCATGGACATGAAGCAGGGCGCGAAGTACAAGATCAAGAACAAGGTCGTCGAGTTCGAGCCCGACAAGGTCATCGCGTGGCGCCACAAGAGCCCGCACCGGTGGCGCTACGAGCTCACGCCCACCGCCGACGGCGGCACCCAGGTCACCGAGACCTGGGACCTGTCGCGGTGCAACCCGATCGTGCGCGGCGTCCTGTCGGCCACCTTCGGCGCGAAGACCCAGAAGGCGATCGAGGGCACCCTGGTCAAGCTGAAGGCCGCCGCGGAGAGCGACGCCGCGTAGTTCTCGCCCACGCGACCACCCACGGTCGTAGGCTTGCCGCAGGTGCTGTCCCGTCGTCGGCTCTCCGGGCCGTGGAGAAGGAGTCGTCATGGATTGGTGGGGATGGGTGATCATCGCCCTCGTGGTGGTGCTCGTGGTGGCGGGCGCGCTGCTCGCCGTACAGGCCAAGCGCCGCAAGGGCGGCGTCATCGTGGGCGGTCCGGCCGCGCCTGACAGCGGACCTTCCGACGCCGGTGGGAACGGCGCGTCATGAGCCGGCTCATGCGCACCTCCGAGATCGCGGCCCTGCCCGTGGTGACCATCGCCGGCGACGACATCGCTCAGGTCAAGGACGTCGTCTTCTCCGCCGACGGTGGCGCGGTCGTGGGCTTCACGCTCGCCGGCCGCGGCCTGCTCAGCGGCCCGCTCAAGGACGCCCTCGCCTGGGGCAACGTGCGCGGGCTCGGGCCGGACGCCGTCGTGGTCGACGGCCCCGAGCTCCTCGAGCCGGTCGACGGCGTGCTCGCCGCGGCCCGCTCCACCGGGGTGAGCACCGGCAGCGGCGGCAACGTGCTGGGCGACCGTGTGCTGACCGACAGCGGCACCGACCTCGGCAAGGTCTCCGACGTGGTCATCGAGTACGACACCGGCGCCGGCAGCCCCGGCGGCCCGTGCGACGTCGTCGGCTACGAGATCGAGGCCTCCGACGCCCTCAAGGCCTCCACGTCCGGCAACGCCAAGAACACCCGGCTGCTGCTGCCCCTGCCCGACACGCTCTCGGTCTCCTCCGAGCACGTCATGGTGCCCGCCAGCGCGGAAGGGTTCGTGAGTCACGACCTCGCGGGCTTCGGCGCCGCCGTCCAGGCCTTCCGGTCCCAGCTGAAGGGTGAGAGCTGATGCTGTACTCCGACCTCAAGGGCCGCAAGCTCGTCGACACCGCCAGCGCCGACACGGTCGGGAAGGTCGACGGCTTCCTGCTCGACCCCACGACCCGCTCGGTGGTGGCGCTGGAGTTCAAGAAGACCAGCCACGGCTCGGTCGTCGCCTGGAGCGACCTGACGGCCGTCGGTGCGGACGCCGTGACCATCGGTTCCGCGACGGTGCTGAGCGACCACGACGAGCGCCAGGCAGACCTCGCCTCCAAGGACGGGGAGGTGCTCAAGAAGCGCGTGCTCTCCGACGCCGGTGAGGACCTCGGCTCGGTGCGTGACGTCGACCTGGACCCCGAGACCGGTGCCCTGGTCGAGCTGGTCGTGGGCTCGAAGAAGGAGCAGCAGTCGATCGCCGGGTCCCGGCTCCTCGGGGTCGGGTCGTACGCCGTGGTGGTCGCGGCCGAGTAGGCCCGGTCGGGCGGTGCCCCAGCCACCGTTTCCGCCGCTGGGCCGCCGGCGGATCAGTGCAGCTCGCCGAGGTCCTCGTGCGCGCCGTGCGAGGCCGGCTCCACCTGGAACGTCGCGTGCCGGACGTCGAAGTGGTCGCTGACGCAGGCGCAGAGCTCGTCGAGGATCTCCCCCACCCCCCGCTCGGCCAGCGCCTCGTCGGTCACGGTGACGTGGGCCGAGAGACTCGCGATACCGCTCGTGATGGTCCAGGCGTGCAGGTCGTGGACGTCGAGGACGCCGTCGACGTGGCGCAGGTGGTGCGCGACGTCGTCGACGTCGAGCCCGCGAGGGGCGATCTCGAGCAGCACCACGGCTGAGTCACGCAGCAGCACCACCGCGCGCGGCACGATCAGCGCCGCGATCGCCAGCGAGGCGAGGGCGTCGGCTCGGTCGAAGCCCCAGGCGAGGACGGCGACGCCGGCCGCTATCGCGAGGACCGAGCCGTGCAGGTCGGCGCCGACCTCGGCCACCGCCGCGCGCATGTTGAGCGAGCCGGTGTCGGACCGGGTCAGGATCGTCAGCGAGATCCCGTTGGCGAGCAGCCCGACCGAGGCGAAGGCGATCATGGGTCCGGCGTCGATCGTCACGGGGTCGACCAGCCGGGAGACGCCGGCGTAGGCGAGGTAGCCGCACACGCTCAGCAGCACCAGGGAGTTGAGCAGCGCCGCGAGGATCTCGGCCCGGTGGTAGCCGAAGGTCGAGCGACGCGAGGCCGGCAACGAGGCGACGTACGACGCCCCGAGCGCAAGCACGACAGCCCCGGCGTCGGTGGCCATGTGCGCCGCGTCGGCGAGGAGGGCCAGCGAGCCGGTGAGGACCGCCCCGACCAGCTCAACGACCAGGACCACGACAGTGACGAGCAGCGCCCACCTCAGGCGCGAGCGGTCGGCCGCCCGGCCTGCTGCGTGCGAGTGTGCATGCTGCATGCGCTCAGCGTAGGGGGCCGGGGACGACTCAGCCGCGCCCGTGCGGCGCCAGCCAGACCTCGGCCTCGGGCCCCTTCGGCACGACCTGCGTGGGGTTGATCTGGGTGTGCACCACGTAGTAGTGCTCCTTGATCTGGGCGAAGTCGATCGTCTCGCCGAACCCCGGCGTCTGGAACAGGTCGCGCGCATAGCCCCAGAGCGCCGGCATCTCGGTGAGCTTGTTGCGGTTGCACTTGAAGTGCCCGTGGTAGACGGCATCGAAGCGTGCCAACGTCGTGAAGAGCCGCACGTCGGCCTCGGTGATCGCCGCGCCCATCAGGTAGCGCCGGGTCGTCAGGCGCTCCTCGAGCCAGTCCATCACGACCCAGAGCCGGTCGTAGGCCTCGTCGTAGGCCTGCTGCGACCCGGCGAAGCCGCAGCGGTAGACACCGTTGTTGACCTCGGTGAAGACCCGCTGCATGACCTCCTCCATCTCCTCGCGGAGGTCGTCGGGCCACAGGTCGGGGGCGCCGTCGCGGTGGTGGTCGCGCCACTCGAAGGAGAGGTCGTGGGTGATCCAGGGGAAGTCGTTGGTGACCAGCCGGCCGGTCGACTCCTCGACGATCGCGGGCACCGTGATACCGCGCCCGTAGTCGGGGAAGCGCTTGAAGTAAGCCTCCTGGAGCCGCTCGATGCCCAGCACCGGGTCGCGGCCGTCGGGGTCGAGGTCGAAGGACCACGACCGCTCGTCGTGGGTGGGGCCAGGGGTGCCGAGCGAGATCACGTCCTGCAGGCCGAGCAGGTTGCGCACGATGATCGCCCGGTTGGCCCACGGGCAGGCCGGGGCGGCGATCAGCCGGTAGCGGCCGGGCTCGACAGGCCACAGCTCACCAGCGACCGGCCCGTGCTCAGGTCGACGTGGCGCCCCGTCGACGACGCGCGTGATCCGGTCGGGCACGTAGTTCATGTCACGGTCGAAGGACTCGCCCTTGTCGTGCCCGCTGTCCTCGGACGCACCGCTGTTGGCTCTACTCACGCAGGGAGAGTATCCGCGTGCATTACGTTTCAATCATTCGCACACAGCTGAGGGGCCGGGCGCGTGCCCGACCCCTCAACCGTGCGTTCGTCCTCGAACGTCAGAGGTTCAGCCTCAGCAGCTCGCGGCTCCCAGGGGGAAGCCGGGCCACGGCAGCTCCTTCTTCGTGCCCGGGATCGTGTACGTGGCGCCGGCCTTCAGGAAGGCGACGTACGCCTCGGCGTAGAGCTGGGCTTCGAACTCGGTCTGACCACCGATCGAGTAGCAGCCGGGCTTGGCCTTCAGCGTCAGCTTGAGAGCCGTGAGCGCGGCCCGGATCCCAGCGCTTGCGCCGGCGACCGGCGTGCCCACACCCGGACCGAAGGCCAGCGAGGCCTGTAGAGCGACGGAGATCTCCCTCGCGTCGTAGGACCCACCGTCGAACTTGAAAGCCTTCTTGACGAAGATGCCCCGGCCCTCCACCGAGTTCGACCCGATGGTCTGCATGATCACGCGTCCCTCGAAGCCGAGCTCCGCCTCGGCATGCATGCCGGTGAGAGTGAACGAACCCTGACCGGACACGACGGCGTCCAACGACCCGGTCAGAGCCAGCGGCACCGGACCAGCCATGAACGTCTGGCTGTACGAGTACAGGCCCCTCGTGCACTCACCGAGGACCGAGAGCTTGAGGTCAGACCTGATCCCGACGTCAGGGTTGAAGCGCGTGTAGATCTCGGCCTTGCCTGCAGTGGGCTCGGGGTAGCCTCCCCACCACTTGCTCACCCAGCGGATGCCGGGCGCCTGGATGTTGATGGAGAAGTCGCCGCGCGGGCGGAAGATCGGTGAGAAGTTGCTGACCTCGGCACCGACCCCCAGGGAGCAGGGCCCCATCCGGGAGGCGGCGGCCGCACTTCTCATGGACCTGGTCGAGGCCGTGTCACGGCACGGGAACTCCGGGTCGACCTCGCACGAGGGTGCCTCACAGGAGGGATCCGAGGGGTTCTCGAAGCAGTAGTCGTAGGCGTAGCACTCCGGGTTCTCGGGGTCGGTCTCGCAGTTCACCGGCTCCGGCTCGGGCGAGGGCTCGGGCGAGGGCTCGGGCGAGGGCTCCGGCGAGGGCTCCGGCGACGGCTCCGGCGAGGGCTCCGGCGAGGGCTCCGGCGAGGGCTCCGGCGAGGGCTCCGGCGAGGGCTCGGGCGACGGCTCGGGGTCGAGGCACTCAGGCCTGGTCGAGTCGGCTGCGCAGTCGTCGAAACTCGTCCCCGAGTGGGTCACCTCGGACTCGGCGATCAACTTCTCGATGTCGACCGGCTTGTCGGACAGGGTGTCCGACTCCTTGAAGTAGTCGAAGGCGGCGCTGATGGGCGCGGGCTTCAGGACCACGGTCGACGAGGCGAGGCGCTTCGACGAGCCGGAGCTCGAGCCACCGGCGGACGTCGAGACCGTTTGTCCGACGAATCCGGTCGGCAGCTCATCGGAGATCGGCAGGACCACTGCGGCGCCGACCCTCGGAGCAGGAGCACCAGCAGGCAGGCTGACCTGCAGGCCGCCGGAAACCACCTTGGCAGCCACAGGCGCGCCACTGTCGACGATCACGGCGTCCGGGTTGGGCGAGAACGCCGGCTCCCCGGGAGCGGGGACGTTGACGGTCGCGGTGTCGCCGACGGCCCACTTCTTGCCCGCCTTGGCGAAGAGCGTCCAGGTGTAGGACTTCCCTGCCGTCACCGACGTGTCGTCGATGACCTGATCCTTGACCACCACGGCGGAGCCGGCGCTGACGCTCCTGGCCGGCACGGAGCCGACCGTCCGGCGCACGGTGAACTGCTTGGCCTTGGGCTCGGCCAGGAGCAGCCCGACACGGGTCTCGGTGATGTCGTTGACCAGGAGGTCACCACCGACCGGCGCGAGCGCCTTGTAGGTGATGACGACCTTGGTCGCCTTCCCCTTCTTGACGCGGATCGCCTTGGCCGACACCTTCGGTGCGTAGGTCAGTCCGTTGGCGACCGACCGCTCCGCCTTGACGCGGTAACGGCCGGTCTTGGCCGAGCTCTTGGCCTTCAACCGCTTGGCGGACGCGCTCTTGACGAACGTGCGGTCGAACTTCGCACCCTTGCCGTCGATCGCCACCGAGCCGATCACACCTGCGGGTGCCTTGATGAGGACGACCACGTTGCCGCGGTTCTTCGCCTTGAGGAGAACTGGAGCCGAGGACTCGACCGTGGACGGGTTGGCCGCCTGGGTCGAGGTAGGCACCCCCACGAGCACCATGGCTGAGACAGCCACGGACCCGAGGGCGCGCGAGTACTTCCGGAACATCGAACCTTCTAACGTCGTGATCCGTCATCTACGTCGCTGTCCCGAACCAACGAGGCACACCACTAGACGGTTGCGTGGGGGGCTGCGAGGAGATTAGGAGAGCAGACGTCGTCTCGTTCACAGAATCACACGAGACGCACAGAAGTATTTCTCGTCGGCCCTCCAACGCGCGGCGTACGGACCGCCGGCCGGCTCAGCGCGGCAGCAGCGAGGCCACGAACTCCAGCTTGTCGAGCACCGGGCCCGGGATGACGAACGGGTAGACGTCGTCCTTGCCCATGGAACGGTTCATCTGGTTGAGCGCGATGGAGAGCGGCACCCAGACCCCGGTGACGACGTCACGGAAGCTCGTGAACGAGTCCAGCCCCCCGATGGTGACCAGGCCGTACTCCCGCGCGGTCTCAATCGCGTCGCAGATGTGCAGGTAGTGCGCCCAGGTCTCGGCGAAGTCCTCGAAGGGGTGCATCGTGGCGTAGGTCGAGATGTAGGACGTCTTCCAGTCCTCGGGCGGGCCCTCGTCGTAGTGCCGCTTGATCGACTCCTGGTAGTCGGCGCTCTCGTCGCCGAACAGCTCACGGCAGCGCGTCATCCGCTCGTCGCCGCGCACCAGCTGCCACTCGGCGTAGTGACCGAACTCGTGGCGGAAGTGGCCGAGCATCGTGCGGTAGGGCTCGTCGAGCTTGGCCCGGACCTTCTCGCGGTAGGCGTCGTCGCTCTCGGCGAGGTCGATCGTGATGATGCCGTTCTCGTGGCCGATGACGACGTTCTCTTCGACGCTGGACAGGAGGTCGAAGGCGATGCCGTCGTCCGGGTCGGCGTCCTTGCCGACGACCTCGAAGCCGAGGGTGTCGAGCTCGACGAGGAGGTGACGCTTGGCGGCCTCGGCGGCCGGGAAGTTCTCCAGGCCCTCGAGGTCCTCGTCGTTGGGTCGCGTGCGGGTGAGGTCGCAGCTCGAGCACTGACCGCCCTCGAGGGGAGCCAGCCAGGTGCAGCCGGACAGGTTGAGGTTGGCGCACACGTGCCACACCAGCCCGGTGCCGTCGGTGTAGGTGCCCTTGGGACTGACCGGGACGATCGCCCGCTCGGCGCGCGAGAAGCCCAGGGCGGTCCCGCAGGAGACGCAGACGGAGTTCTCGAAGTGCAGCGCGTTGTCGCAGACGCGACAGCGGAAGGACTTCACCGTCCCTCCCCGGAGAACTCGGAGAACTCCGAGAACTCAGGGAAGTCGGTGAACAGCTCGGTCGGGAAGTCAGACATGAAGTCCTCCGGGTTGAAGTCGGACAGGAAGTCCGAGGGGAAGTCCGACAGGAAGTCGTCGGGGTCGAAGTCGGACAGGAAGTCCGAGGGAAAGTCCGACAGGAAGTCGTCGGGGTCGAAGTCGGACGGGAGATCGGACAGGAAGTCGTCGGGATCGAAGTCGTCGGGGATGTCGGAGAGCAGGTCGTCGGGAAGGTCGTCGAAGAGGCTGCCGAAGCCGAACCCGTCGATCAGCCACACGCCGTCCTGCTTGACCAGCTCGAAGTCGAGGGTGACCTCGCCCGGGCCCATCTCGCCGGACTCGTCGCTCACCGTGACCGGCACGGTCGCGTCGTCGCCGTCGACCCGGGCCTCCCCCACCTCGAAGGTGACGTCCTCCCCGAACTCCTCGGACGGGTCGACCGAGTCGCAGTCGGACGGGTCGACGTCGAAGGTGCGCCGACCGTCGTCGCTCAACAGGTCGATCGCGGCGTCGCAGTCACCGTCGCGCGCCGCGTCGAAGAAGCTCGACACCGTCTGGGCCGGGTCGTCGGACGAGGGTCCGTCGCCGCCCCCGAGCACCAGGACGAGCAGCACGACGAGCGCACCGAGGCCGACCAGGCCCCCGATGATGCCGATGAGCAACGACGTGCTGGGGCCGCCGGAACCGGCGGAGGCGGCTCCGGCCTCCGGGGCGGGTTCGCCGGGCGGCGGGTAGGCGGGGTACTCCGGTGGTGGCCCACCCGGCGGCGGGCCGCTGGGCGGCGGGCCACCGGGCGGCGGCGGCCCGCTGGGCGGCGGGCCCGGCGGGGTGCTGCTAC
>JBFJKO010000097.1:0-9134 GCA_041634935.1 Nocardioides sp. | reverse complement strand
GTGCCGCTGCAGGTGGGGGACGGCCTCGAGTGCTGTGGCGATCACCGCGCTGGTGAGCGGGGCGAGGAGGCCGGCCCGGGCAGCGAGAGGAACGAAGGCACGCGCCGGGAGCAGCCCGTGCTCGGGGTGGCGCCACCGCACGGCCGAGTCGAAGCCGCGGACCCGCCCGGTGCGGAGGTCGACCTGGGGGAGGTAATGGACCTCGATCTGCTCGGTGACGCGGTCGTCGGCGAGCCCCCGGAGCAGGTTGTCGGTCCATCCTGTCGGCCAGGGCTGGTGCAGCCCGACCTGCCAGCGTGCGCTGCCCGACTCCTTCACCTGGTACATCGCCTGGTCGGCGGCGACCACGAGGTCGGCGACGGTGTCCCCGTCGGTGGGGAAGGCGGCGATCCCGATCGAGACCTGGACCGACAGCCTGAGCTCGTCGACGTCGAAGAGCCGGTCGAAGCAGCCGAGCAGGCGCTCGGCCACGGTCGCCGGCTCCAGCGCGGTGCCGGTGGCGGTCAGCACCGCGAACTCGTCGCCGCCGAGCCGGACGAGCACGTCGTCCGGACCGAGGGTCTCGCGCAACCGGTCGGCGGCCTGGACCAGCACCTGGTCGCCGACGTGGTGGCCGGCGGAGTCGTTGAGGTGCTTGAAGCTGTCGAGGTCGACGAGGAGCAGGAGCGGGTGTCGACCGAGCCGTACGGCGTCCGCGAGCACCGTGGCACCGCGCTGCTCGAGCTCGTCGCGGAGCCCGAGACCGGTCAGCGCGTCGACGGCTCGGGGCGGTGCGTGCTGCTCACCCACGGTCAGGGGGTCTCGGCAGGCGGGTCCCCGAGCGGTGGTGCGACGAAGGTGCTCCCGGTGAGCGTGAGCGCGAGCTCGGTCTCCGACGAGCTGAGACTGATGTTCTGGAGCAGCAGCGCGCGCTCCATCCGCTCGAGGTTGCCGAGGAACTTGCTGAGCTCGCGGTAGGAGCCGTTCACGTTGATGCTGACGGTCTGAACGGCCAGCTGGGGCTCGGACGGCGTCTCGGCCGCGGGAGCGCCCTCCTCGACCACGGGTGCGGGAGCGACCGGCAGGACCGGCACTCCGGGGCTGACCGTCGTGAGGGCCGAGGCGGGGATGCCGGCGTCGTCCGCGGCCGACGTGATCGCGCGGAAGAAGCCCGGCTGGTCGGCAGTCGGCGGGATCACCGCCTCCAATGCCGTGGCGTCCTTGCTGAGCGTCGGGACGTCCTCGAGCATGGCGCGCAGGGTCGACAGCTGGCCCGCCATCGCGAGGTTGCCGTCCTCCAGGGCGAGGCGCTGCTCGCTGACCTCCGAGACCGACCCGAGCTTGGGGCTGATCACGAAGATCCAGCTGAACGCGGCCAGCAGGAGCAGGCCGCCGGCGCCGAGGGCGATGGTGGCCGAGGCGGTGCGGATGTTCATGAGGTCTCCTCGGCGGACGCGGTCTCGGCGTCAGCGGCGTCCTCGGGCGTGAACCGCCCGCTCAGCATCCTCGGGTCGAGCCCCACCGAGCCGGAGAAGGCGACGACGTTGGCGTCGTCGGTCGTGGTGGTGGAGATGAAGGGCTCCACGAACTGCTTGTCGGTCGACAGCGCGAGCACGAGCTGGCTCACGGCCTCGCGGGACGGCGCGAGGCCGGACAGCTCGACGCAGGCCACGACGGTGGTCACGCCGAACGGGTCGGGTCCGGGGCAGGCCGACACGCCGCCGTCGGCAGGGGCGGCGGTGCCGTCTGCCGAGATCGGCGTCAGGGTGCCGGCGAAGGTGCCGATGCTGGTGCCGGCGGGCAGGAGGTCCTCGAGCGCGTCGAGGGCCCGGGAGAAGGTGACCTCGGAGGCCATCGCCTGCGACAGCATCACGTCCCGGTTGCGGATGGAGGCCCCGTAGGTGCGCACCGGCGCCATGTCGGCGATCTGCTGACGCAGCTGCGCCGCTGTCGTCTTCTGCTCCTCGAGGCTGCGCTCCTCCGCCTTGACCTTCACGTGCAGGCCCACCCACACCAGGGCGAGCAGGACCACCAGGGCGGCGGCCCCGGCGAGGAAGCGCAGCCGCAACGTCCGGACGCGGTTCTCCTCGAGCACCCAGGTCGAGAGCAGGTTGACCGCTCCGGCCCTGGGGGACTCGGGGGGCGCGGTCCTGGAGGGCTTCACGGCCTTGCCGACCTTGCCGGACCCGCGTCGACGCGAGCCCTTCGACTCGGGAGTGGGTTCCTCGGGACCGGTGGCGGCGGGGAACGTGGTGTCCGTGGTGGTCATGCCGAGGCCCCCAGGCAGAGGCCGACGGAGACCGCGAGGTCCGGGTCGGGGAGGGGGGTGCGACGTGAGGTGCCGTCCTCGCCGGGGGCAGCGCCGAGGAGCGGGTGCACCGGGAGCCCCAGGGTGCTGGCGCAGAGGGCGTCGAAGCCCCGCAGCGATCCGCCCTGGCCGCTCAGGCGCACCTGGGTCGGGGGATGGTCCGGGTCGCCGGAGGTGTAGAACGACAGGGTCTCGGAGATCTCGTCGGCGATGTGCTGCGCGGCGCCGTGGAGCCGCGCGACCGCGGCCGAGGAGCCGCCGCGCGACGCGTCGGTCCGCACCAGCGTCGTCTCCTGGTCGACCCCCAGGGAGGTCTCCCGCTTGAGCTGCTCGGCCCAGCCGGGGCCGTTGTCCTCGTCCTCGTCCAGGGCGCGGGTCAGGGACTCGCCGCCGATGCCGGGGATGACGCGCACGAACCGCGGTCGACCCTGGGTGTGCACCGCGATGGAGACCTTGTCGCTGCCGACGTCCACCACGGCCTCGGTGCCCTCCGCGGGGGTGGCGAACATGGTCGCGGTCCGTACGAGGGCCAGGGGCGAGAGGTCGGCCGTGGTCGGGCGCAGGCCGGCGGCCTGCACGCACCGCACGACGGCGTCCACGCCCTCGCGCGCAGTGGCGACGAGGAGCACCCGCACCATGCGGGCCGGGGCGGCCTCGGGCGAGGCGCCGGGACGCTCGACCTCCTCGAGGACGATGTGGTCGATGTTGGCCTCGTCGATCGGCACGGGCAGGAGGTCGGCCACCAGGAAGCGCATCGCCTTGCGGAGGTCCTGCGGCGGCATCCAGTCGAGCTCGACCTGACGCACCAGGACCGAGCCGCTGCCCACCCCGAGACGCACGGCCTTGGTCGAGAACTTCTGCTCATGCCAGAGCTGACGCAGGGCCTTGGTCACCTCGGCCGGGTTGCGGACCTGGCCGCCCTCGACGGCTCCGTGAGGAAGGCTGACCCGGCCGGCCTTGCGGATCGTGGCCCGACGGCCCCGGTTGTCGACCTCCACGGCTCGGACGGCGGAGCTGCCGATGTCGAGGCCGACGATGCGGGCCATGGGGTCCTCCAGGGGGGGGTCAGGGTGGAACGGTGGTGGGCGCTGCGGGGGTGTCGCAGTGATCATCGGCGGCCCGGGGGGAGGACTTGAGTGCTTCGAGAGGTCAAGTGGGACCCGGGTCGTGCCGATGAGTCACTGAGTCCCACGAAGGAGCCACATGACCTACCACCCGGCCAAGGAGCTGCTCAGCAGCCTTCTCGCGCAGGTCGTCCACCATGACGCCTCCGACCTGCACCTCCGGCCCGGCAGCGTGCCGAAGCTGCGCGTGGGCGGGGTCCTGACCGAGCTCGGCACCCAGCCGCTCACCGCCGACCAGGTCACCGACGTCATCGACGCCTCGATGAGCGACCAGGTCCGCAACGAGTACGTCGAGCGGATGGAGGCCGACTACGCCATCGTGGACGAGCAGGCCGGCCGGTTCCGCGCCAACGCCTTCCGGACGCGCGGCGCCGACGCCTGCGTCCTGCGGCGGGTCCGCGACCAGGCGGTGTCGTTGGCCGAGCTGGACCTCCCCGAGGCGTTGCGCCGGCTCGCGCTGAAGCCGCGTGGTCTCGTGCTGGTCACCGGGCCGACCGGGTCCGGCAAGTCGACGACGCTGGCCGCGATGGTCAACGAGATCAACCTGGAACGTGCCGTCCACGTCCTGACCCTGGAGGACCCGATCGAGGTCCTGCACACCGAGCGTCGCGCCACGATCACCCAGCGTGAGCTCGGCACCGACACCCGTGACTGGTCGGCGGCGCTGCGCTCGGCGATGCGTCAGGACCCCGACGTGATCCTGATCGGCGAGCTGCGCGACACCGAGACCGTGCACGCCGCGCTCACGGCCGCCGAGACCGGGCACCTCGTGCTCGGCTCGATGCACACCAACGACGCCCGCGAGACCATCCACCGGCTCATCGAGTTCTTCCCGCCCGACGAGCAGCAGCGCGTGCGTGCGGTGCTCGCCGGTTCGCTCGAGGGCATCGTGTGCCAGCGGCTCGTCCCGCGTGCCGACGGAGTCGGCCGGGCCTGCGTCATCGAGGTCGCGGTGCTCGACGCCCGGCTCTCCGAGGCGATCGCCGACCCCGACAAGACCCACGGCGTCCCCGACATCCTGGCCGCCGGCGAGTACTCCGGCATGCAGACCTTCGACCAGCACCTGCTCAAGCTCGTGATGGAAGGCGTCCTCGACGAGGCGACGGCGACGGCGGCTGCCTCGAAGCCGCACGACCTCTCGGTGATGCTCCGGCGGGCCGGCTGGCGGGCCGAGGCCGGGCCGGGCACCCAGCCCCACGCGTAGCCGTCGCGGGTCGAGACGGTGGTCGGAGACGCGGCCCGACGCGCTCGTCGTACCGATCGTGCGCGCAGACGCGAAGCACCACCTACATTGTCCGGGTGAACGAGGACCTCCCCGCGAGCGGCCAGCGCCGGACCGTGACCGATGCGACCGCGTCGCCGCTGCTGGCGGAGGTCAGCCTGACCGAGCTGCGCGCCTACCGCGAGCGGCTGCGCGAGGAGGAGGAGAAGATCTCCTACTGGCGTCGTCTCATCCACGCGCGCGTCGACCTGATCGGGGCCGGCGACCTGGGCCGGGGCGAGGTGGACGTCGTCGCGCTCGGCCGGGTGCTCGGCGACACCGGGTCCGGTCGTGGGCGTGCGGCGCTGCACCGGGTGCGGGCGGCCGACCCGCTGCCGGACCTCCCGGACCTGGAGCGCGTGTGGTCGACCCCTGACGACGAGCTCGAGGCGGCGGCCGTCCTGGAGCGGCTCCGCGAGGCCGAGGCGACGCTGACCGCCTACCGCCGAGGGCTGCACGAGCGCATCGACGAGGCCACGGCCGAGCTGATCGTGCGCTACCGCGCCGATCCCACCCGGGCCCTGGCGCTGCTGGTCGACTAGACCCCTCAAGTAGCCCTCTCTCGCGGCCGATACTCCTGTGGAGGCGAGGCCGATGCCGCGGCAGCGCCCGCGACTGACCGAGGAGGGCGAGATGTCGTTGAGTTCCGGAGACACGATCGATGCGTTGATCCTCGAGGGCGTCGTGTCCAGCGAGGTCGTGGAGCAGGCTCGCGCCGTGACCGAGCCGAACCGTTCCGTCGTCGAGACGCTGGTCGCCCAGGGCGCGGTCGAACGGTCCACCCTGCTGGCCTTCGCCGCGCAGGCGATCGGGATCACCTACGTCGACCTCACCGAGGCGACGGTCGACCCGCTGGCCGTGGCTCTCCTGCCCGGCGACTTCGCACGGCGGCGCTCGGTGCTGCCGATCGCTCTCCGGCCCGGCGAGGTCGAGGTCGCCGTCCCGCTCCGGCTCCTCAACGACCTCGAGCTCAAGGACGACCTGGCCCGGCTGACCGGGCGTCGGATCGTGTTCGCCCTCGCGGGTCGCTCCGAGATCGAGCACCGGATCAACCAGCACTACCGGGCCGAGGGTGAGCTCGCGACGCTGGGCTCCGACCTCGACGTCGACGACACCGACGAGGAGCTCGAGAGCTTCACCCAGGTCTCCGAGGACGCGCCCGTCGTGCGCTTCGTCAACCTGCTGATCTCCCAGGCGATCAGCGACCGTGCCTCCGACATCCACCTCGAGCCGACCGAGCACGACCTGCGGGTGCGCTACCGCATCGACGGCGTCCTCGCCGACGCCCACCGGGCGCCGAAGTCGATCGCCAACGGCGTCGTGTCGCGGCTGAAGATCATGGCCGACATGAACATCGCCGAACGGCGCATCCCCCAGGACGGCCGGCTCTCGGTGCACAACGACGGGCACACGATGGACCTGCGCGTAGCCACCCTGCCCACGGTGTGGGGCGAGAAGGTCGTGGCCCGCGTGCTCGACAACAGCAACACCCGCCTCGGCCTCGACGACCTCGGTTTCAGCCAGGCCAACTTCGACCGCTTCGCGAAGTCGTACGGCAAGCCCTACGGGATGATCCTGGTGACCGGCCCGACGGGGTCGGGCAAGTCGACGACGCTCTACGCCACGCTCAACATCCTCAACCAGCCCCACGTCAACGTGATCACCGTCGAGGACCCGGTGGAGTACCGGCTGCCCGGCATCAACCAGGTGCAGACCAACCCCAAGGCGGGGCTGACGTTCGCCTCGGCCCTGCGCTCGATCCTGCGCTCCGACCCGGACATCGTGCTGATCGGTGAGATCCGCGACCACGAGACAGCCTCGATCGCCACGGAGGCCTCGCTCACCGGCCACCTCGTGCTCTCGACGCTGCACACCAACGACGCGCCCAGCGCCGTCACGCGTCTGGTCGAGATGGGCATCGAGCCGTTCCTCGTGGGCTCGGCGCTCGACTGCATCGTCGCGCAGCGGCTGTGCCGCTCGCTGTGCCCGAAGTGCCGGGAGGCCTACCGCCCCGACGTCAACGAGCTGACGGCCCTCGGCTTCACCCTCCCCGAGGGTCTGGAGGAGATCTACCGCCCGGTCGGTTGCCGGTCCTGCTCCGGCACCGGCTACCGGGGCCGGATGGCGCTGCACGAGGTGATGACGGTCACCGAGGAGATCGAACGGTTGACGGTGCGCCGCGCCTCGACAGACGAGATCGGGCGAGTGGCCCGCGATGAAGGGATGACGACGTTGCGCGACGACGGCTGGCTCAAGGTCACCGAGGGTCGGACCACCATCGAGGAGGTGCTCCGTGTCGTGGGGTGAGGCCGGCGCGCCGGCGGCTCCGGTGCTCGACCTCGACGTGCTGCTCACGCGCGCCGCCGCCGCCGGGGCCTCCGACCTGCACCTCACGGTCGGCGCCCCGCCGACCCTGCGCGTGCGCGGGTCGATGGTCCCGATGGAGGGCGGCGGGGTGCTCGACCGCCGTACGCTCCAGGAGGCGTTGTACGCCGTCCTGACCGAGCAGCAGCGCAAGGTGCTCGAGGAGAACCGCGAGCTCGACCTCGCCCACTCGGTGCACGGCGTCGGACGCTTCCGCGTCAACGCATTCTGGCAGCGGGAGTCGCTCGGCGCGGTCTTCCGGATGATCCCCTGGGAGATCAAGCAGCTCGAGGAGCTCGGCATGCCGTCGGTGCTCAGCTCGATCTCGAAGATGAAGCGCGGGCTCGTGCTGGTCACCGGCCCGACCGGCTCCGGCAAGTCGACGACCCTCGCCGCCATCATCGACCAGATCAACCGCACCCGCCGTGGCCACATCATGACGATCGAGGACCCGATCGAGTTCCTGCACTCCCACAAGGGGTGCCTGGTCAACCAGCGCGAGGTCGGCTCGGACACCCACGGGTTCACCGGGGCGCTCAAGAGCGTGCTGCGCCAGGACCCCGACGTCATCCTCGTCGGTGAGATGCGCGACCTGGAGACCATCTCGGTGGCGATCAGCGCCGCCGAGACCGGGCACCTGGTGCTGGCGACGCTGCACACGCAGTCCGCCCAGGACACCGTGAGCCGCATCGTCGACGTCTTCCCCGCCGGTCAGCAGCAGCAGATCCGCACCCAGCTGGCCGCGACCCTCCAGGCTGTCGCCTGCCAGGTGCTCGTGCCGACCGTGGACGGCCGCGGGCGCGCGGCCGCCGTGGAGATCATGATGTGCACCGAGGGCATCCGCGCGATGATCCGCGACGACAAGCTGCAGCAGATCCCCGGCGCCCTGCAGGCCGGAGGACGCCACGGCATGCAGACCCTCAACGCTCACCTCGCCGACCACGTGCGGGCCGGCCGGATCAGCCAGGCCATGGGGTTGGAGTACTGCTCCAACATCAGCGACTTCGTCACCCTGCTGGGCGGCAACAGCCACGCTGCCGCCGACGCAGCGGCGGCGGCGAACAGCCGCGCGCAGCAACGTACCGAGTCCGCCGACGTCTGGAGCCACGCGGGCAACCTGGTCTCGGCGCGTACCGACGGCGGCGACCGATGAGCGCCGGTCAGTACAGCTACAAGGTCCGCGACCACGAAGGTCGCTTCCGGGAGGGCAAGGTCAAGGCCGACAACGAGACGGTCGTCGCCGAGAAGCTCCTCGCGATGGGCTACGTGCCGCTCGAGGTGAAGGCCGCCGGCACCGGGCTCCAGACCGAGATCAGCTTCGGTCGCAAGCGGGTCAAGATGAAGGACCTCGCGGTCTTCTCCCGGCAGCTCGCCACGATGATCGACGCCGGACTGACCCTGATGCGGGCCCTGACCATCCTCTCCGAGCAGATGGACAACCCCTCGCTGCGTGAGTCGCTCGACAAGGTCCGCAAGGACGTCGAGGGCGGGCACAGCCTGTCGGGTGCGTTGGCGCGCGACGAGCACGACACCTACCCGCCGTTCATGATCAGCATGGCGCGCGCCGGTGAGGCCGGTGGGTTCCTCGACGTGGCGATGCGTCAGGTTGCGGACACCTTCGAGGCCGAGGTGCGGCTGCGCTCGAAGATCAAGGCAGCGATGACCTACCCGGTGGTCGTCTTCGTGATGGCCATCGTGATGTGCATCGGCATGCTGCTCTTCATCGTGCCGATCTTCGAGGGCATGTTCGCCGACCTCGGTGGGCAGCTCCCGCTGCCGACCCGGGTGCTGGTCGCGCTGTCGGGGATGCTGCGCTTCATCGGTCCAGGGCTGTTGGTGCTCGCCGTGGTCGGGACCTTCTGGTGGCGCAAGCACAAGAACGACGACAAGGTCCGCGACATCTTGGACCCGCTCAAGCTCAAGCTGCCGGTCTTCGGGACCTTGTTCCAGAAGATCGCGCTGACCCGCTTCTCCCGCAACCTGAGCACGCTGATGAAGTCGGGTGTGCCGATCCTGGCCTCGCTGGAGATCGTCTCGGAGACCACCGGGTCGGTCGTCATCAGCCGCGCGCTGGAGGACGTCAGGCTCTCGGTCGCCC
>JBFJKO010000096.1:0-9143 GCA_041634935.1 Nocardioides sp. | reverse complement strand
GCGTCGCGTCGCCGAAGACCGGCCAGATCTCCTGACCGCCCGTGAAGGGCGCCGTTCGCACCTCCCCGGTGGCCGGGTCGCCGTGCAGCGGGTAGTGCATCGTCGGCGCGGTGACGGGGTTGAACTTCTTGTTGGTGTTGCGCAGCGGCAGCCGGCGGTAGGGCCGCGGGTCGCCCTCGTCGGCGTGCGGGAAGTCGCGCGGGTCGACGGCGTCCGGGCTCGACGGGTCGAGCACGCAGGTGGCGGTGGCGCGGGCGTAGACGAGGAGGTACTCGTGGTTGGTCGCGAAGCCCTTGCCGAGCTGGCGTCCGCGCGAGTTGAGGTTGACCACCACCTGGGCGAGCAGGTGGTCCTCGCCGAACAGCTCGTCCATGAGCAGGCGCAGGTGGGCGACCTCGTGGTCGTCGATGCTCACGAAGATGGCCCCGGTCGGCGCCAGCACCCGCCGCGCCTGCTCGAGGCGCGGCCGCATCATCGCCGTCCAGGCCGCGTGCCGACCCGGTCGGCCGGACTCGTCGCGCACCGAGTCGGCGTACACGAAGTCGTTGCCGGTGTTGTAGGGCGGATCGATGTAGACCAGGTCGTACGACGCCTCGGCGAGACCGGCGAGCACGTCGAGGTTGTCGCCCTCCACGAAGGCGTTCCAGACCGGCTCGCGCCCGTCTGGCCTGCTCCGCCTGCTCTCGGCTCCCACCACCGCGCCATCATGGACGACATGGCCCTTCCCCGCGAACGTGAACGCACCATCACGGTGCTCTCGATCGTGGTGACCCTGATCGTCGTCGGCGGCTACGTGACCTTCGGCAACAGCCAGATCAGCACCCAGCTGCGCTCGGTGCTCGGCGTCGAGGACCGGCTGCGCCCGCCGGTCACCGCCGACGCGAACGGCGCCTACGCCTTCCTCGGCACGCACCCCGACGGCCGCCCGGTGGGGTTCAACCCGTGCCGGGAGATCGAGTACGTCGTCAACCCGGCCGGGGCGCCGGGCGGCTGGGAGGAGCTCGTCGAGCGCGCGATCGGCGAGGTGAGCGACGCGACCGGCCTCGGGTTCGTCGACGCCGGCACGACCGACAGCCGCGACTTCGCCGAACGCATCGACAGCTCCGGTGACGCGTTGCCCGTGATCATCGCCTGGGCCGACGACGAGGAGGTCGACGCCCTGGCCGACGACGTGGCGGGGGTCGGCGGACCGACGCTGGTCTCGCGCGGCATCGGACGCAGCTACGTGAGCGGCTCGGTGGTGATGGACACCGACATCACCGACCGGCTCGACCGGCAGATCGGTGGGGGCAACGCCCAGCTGGGCCTGCTGCTGCACGAGCTCGGCCACCTCGTGGGCCTCGACCACGTCGACGACCCCGACGAGCTGATGTTCCCCACCTCGACGACCATGACGTCGTTCGGTCCCGGCGACCTGCAGGGACTCTCCCTGCTCGGCGCAATCCCCTGCCGCTGACACGCGTCAACTCGTCGGCCTCACGGCAGTGACGTCCACCACCCTCGCTCGTTGAGGAGGCATGCGCACCCGCACCGCACGCCTGCTCAGCGGCGTCCTCCTCACCTCCGCCCTCACCGCCGTCACGGGCGTCCCGGGCGCCGGCGGCGTCGCCGGCGCCACCGGGTCGGTCGTCACGGCGGCCACGTCGAAGCCGGCCCGCGTCACGACCACCGACGGCTGCCTCAAGAGCAAGCCCGAGCCGGGCTCGACCACGCGGATCGACCTCTGCTACTCGGTCTTCCGCCCGGCCGCGGCCTCCCCCCGCACCCGGGTGCCGATGATCATGCACAGCCACGGCTGGGGCGGCTCGCGCACGACCTCGGCCGCCGCCTTCCGCGACTTCACCGACGCCGGGTACGGCGTCATCTCGTTCGACCAGCGCGGCTGGGGCGAGTCGGGCGGTCGGGCCCACGTCGAGGCCCCCTCCCTCGAGGGCGTCGACGTACGACGACTCGTGCGGTTCGTGAGCACCCTGCGCTGGGTGCAGCAGGACGGCCGCCACGACCCGCGCCTGGGTGCCATCGGCGGCTCCTACGGCGGCGGCTACCAGTTCGTCGGCGCGTTCGAGTCGTTGCGCCTCCGGGGCAAGCCGCTCTTCGACGCGCTCGCGCCGCAGATCACGTGGTACGACCTCGAGCAGAGCCTGGCGCCCGAGGGCGTCGTCCGCGCCGAGTGGGCGCTGGCCCTCGCCGCCGCGGCCGTGCCCTCCGACGCGCTGCCGCCGGAGGTCTACAAGGGCCTGGTCGAGGGTGCGGCCACCGGGACCTTCCCCGACGGCTCGACGCCCGGCGGGGAGAACCTCGTGAAGTTCTTCGCCAAGAACGGCCCCAAGCACCACGTCGACCGGGGGCGCCGGTTGAACATCCCCGTCCTGCTCGGCCAGGGCACCACCGACGGGTTGTTCCCGCTCGAGCAGGGCCTGCGCAACTGGCGCTCGGCGATCACCAAGCGCGCCCGCAAGAAGAGCATCTTCGTCGGCTACAACGGCGGCCACGTGCTGCCCGCCGTGCTGCCGCAGGGCATCAACGTCACCTCCGACCCGTGCAGCGACAAGCTCGCCGGCGGCGACTTCGAGCAGCTCTCGATCCGGTTCTTCGACGAGCACCTCAAGGGCCGTTCCACCGGGCTCACGGGCTACGGGCGCCTCCACCTCGCCACCCCGGCCTCGCAGTGCGTGACCGTGCGGTCGGTCCGGGCCACCCAGCCGTTCGAGCTGGGCACGATCGCCACCAGCACCGCTGCCGGCGCGCCGATCTCCTACGAGATCGCCGACGGTCCGCTCACCGTCGCCGGGACGCCGTACCTGCGGGGCTTCGTCACCGCGCTCGGTGTCCAGAACCGCGCGTTCCTCGGCCTCGCCATCGGTACCTCGCCCCTGGACGCCCGCCTGGTGCAGAACAACGTGCTGCCGCTCCACGAGGACGAGCCGGTCAGCGGGCTCGGACGCGACGTCGCGCTCCCGTCGGTCGCGGTCAAGGTCCCGGCCGGCCAGAAGCTCTTCCTGCTCGCCTCCCCGATCAGCGAGACCTTCGTGGGCATGGGGTCGCGGGTGCCGGGGATCATCACGATCGACGACACGGTGGTGCATCTGCCGGTCGTCGAGCGCTGAGGTCACTACCCTGGGTCGGTGCGATCCTTCCCCTCGCTCGTCCTTGTCTGCCTGTCCGTCCTCGTCGCGCCGGTCGCCCTCGCCGGGCCCACCGAGCCGACCCGGACGGCGTCCCTGACGTCGGCAGCGTCCCCCATGGCCCCGGCGTCCCCTGCGCCCGCCCGCTCCGGTGACCCGGGTGGCTCGGGTCGCTCGGGTGCTGACGACGTCCCCCAGACCAGCGACGGCGTCAAGGGACCGATCGCACGCCCGCGCAGCGTGGTCGCCCGCGGTCCGGCCGACGTGTCGGTACGGCGTCACTGGCAGGTCGCGCCCGGCATCACCGCGACCACCTGGGACGAGACCGACCGGCGCGGCCCGGTCCGCGCCCACCTCCTGAGCGTCGACTGGACCCAGCGCGGGGTCGGCATCGACTACGGCAACGCCGGCCGGGTGCGCACGACCGCTCCGTTGAGCACGATCCTGCGCCGCGACGGAGCCGTTGCCGGGGTGAACGGCGACTTCTTCGACATCGGCGACACCGGCGCCCCGCTCGGGATCGGGCGCGACCGGCAGCGTGGGCTCCTCCACGGCCGCTACGCCGGCTGGAACTCCGCCTTCTCCTTCGACGCCGACGGCGTGCCGCAGATCGGTCCGCTCCAGGTGGTCACGAGCATCAAGCAGCGCCCCGACCTCGAGATCACCAACGTCAACTCCCCCTCCGTCGCGATCGGCGGCATCGGTCTCTACACGCCGGCCTGGGGCCGCACCTCCGGCAACCGTGTCGTCGACGGGCAGACCACCAAGGTGCGGATGGTCCACGTGCGCGACGGCGTCGTGGTGCGCAACGCGACCCGGCTGCCCTCCGGCACGAAGATCAAGGGGCGGATGCTGGTCGGTCGCGGCGACGGCGCGTTCGCGCTGCGGGCCCTGAAGGTCGGACGCAAGGTCACCTTCCTGCCCCGGCTCGTCGGCGCCTCCAAGATGGCGATCACCGGCAACCAGTTCCTGATCGACGACGGCGTGGTCAAGGTCGTCGACGACCGCGAGCTGCACCCGCGCACCGCCATCGGGATCGACCGCGACATGAAGCGGATCCTGCTGCTCGTCATCGACGGTCGGCAGCGGTTCAGCCGGGGCTACACGATGGTCGAGCTGGCCGAGATGATGATGGAGCTCGGTGCCGACGAGGCGCTCAACCTCGACGGCGGCGGCTCGTCGACGATGATCGCGCGCCGGCCCAACGGCACCGTCAAGGTGATCAACTCCCCGTCCGACGGTGTCGAGCGCTCGGTGCCCAACGGGGTGTCGATCACCTACCGGTCGCGGTAGCGGCGCTCGGTCGCCCCGGTCAGCGGATCGCGACCAGCGCCACGGTGGTCACCGGGGCGAAGCACTCCTCGAGCGGGTCGACGACCTTGAGCGGCGTCACCAGGTAGCCGGCCTCGCCCTCCTCCACGAACACGCCCGGCGGCACGTCGCACCCGACGGAGACGATCGCGGCCCACAGCCGACCGTCATACCCCCGCTCGTCCGCCTCGGCGGCCTCGGAGCGCACCTGGTCGGCGAACTCCTCGCGGCGGAACTGGGAGACGAAGGTGTCCAGCTCGTCGGGGGTCGTCACCGGGGTCAGCATCGACGACGTCCGCCCGCCCGCCGCCGTCATGTGCGGCATCGCCACCACGTCGTAGTCGACCGGCTCCTCGGCGTCGCCGTCGGTCTGCGTCGAGGTCGAGGTCGGCGTGGGGGTCGGGCTGGCGGTCGGGTCGGTGCCGGTTGCGTCCGCGGTCGGGTCGTCGGAGCCGCCGCAGCCGACCAGCAGGCCCGCCACGAGGAGGGTCGGTGCGAGAAGGGTTCCGAGGGTGCGTCGCATGGTGATGGGACGGTACTGCGCCTCGCGGGGTTCCCGCGATGGGCTGGGGCA
Source organism: Nocardioides sp. (assembly GCA_041634935.1). Lineage (GTDB taxonomy): Bacteria > Actinomycetota > Actinomycetes > Propionibacteriales > Nocardioidaceae > Nocardioides. Next base: position 4,133 of record JBFJKO010000096.1, on the reverse strand, counting down.
GGCGGCCGATACTGGTGGCATGACGAGCTTCACCCGGGCCGAGCTGGAGTCGTTCCGCGACGCCGAGGTGCCCGACCTGCTGCCCGGACCGGACGACCCGCCGCTGCGCCTGCTGTTCGTCGGGATCAACCCGGGCCTGTGGACCGCGGCCACCTCGACCCACTTCGCCTACCCGAGCAACCGCTTCTACCCCGCCCTGCTCCGCGCCGGCATCCTCACCGAGCCGATCGACCCCGCGGCGGGCATGAGCGACGCCGACCGTGACCGGCTCCGCGCCTCCGGCCTGGGCATCACCAACGTCGTACGGCGTGCCACAGCCAAGGCGTCCGAGCTCACGTCCGACGAGCTGCGCACCGGCGGCGAGCAGCTCGCGGTCCTCGTGCGACGAGCCCGTCCGAAGGTCGTCGCGATCGCCGGCATCACGGCCTACCGCACCGCCTTCGGCCACCCGAAGGCCACCATGGGCCGCCAGCCGGACGACCCGGACGGCCCCTTCGCCGGCACCGACCTGTGGGTCGTGCCCAACCCCAGCGGCCTCAACGCCCACGAGACCGTCGACACCCTCGCCGCCGCCTACGCCGAGCCCGCCCGCGCGGCCGGGCTCCTCTGACCTCGGCGCGTCTCGAGACGCCGGTCGCTCGACGACCAGCGCCGTGGTCATCGAGTAGCCGGCCGAAGCGACGAAGTCGCGGGGCCGGCGTATCGAGATGCCTCCGCAACCCTCACGACCACGTCTCGCACCCCGGCTACTCGACGACCAGAGGTACCGCCCGGCCCTGATCATCGAGTAGCCGGCCCAAACGACGAAGTCGTCGGGCCGGCGTATCGAGATGCCCCCGCAAGCCTCACGCGAACGTCTCGATACGCCGGTCGCTCGCTGCGCTCGCACCCCGGCTACTCGACGACCCGCGCCCGCGCTGGCGACGAGCTCAGCCGAAGGGCTGGTCCTTGCCGAGCACGGTGAGCCCGTCCTCGACGAGGAAGCCACGGGCACGGTCGGCCTCGAGGTCCACCCCGATCTCCGCACCGGGCGGCACGACGACGTTCTTGTCGAGGATGGCGTTGCGCACGACCGCACCCGCCCCCACGATCACGCCGTTCATCAGCACCGATCCCTCGACCGAGGCACCCTCGCCGACGCGCACCGCGGGCGAGAGCACCGAGCGAGCGACGTGCCCGCCGCTGACCACGACCCCGGGCGAGAGCACGGCCTCGTCGATCTGGGCGCAGCGGCCCCCGGAGGCCACCACCTTGGCCGGCGGCTGGGGTCCGTAGGAGGTGTAGATCGGCCAGTCGAAGTTGTAGAGGTTGAAGATCGGCAGCGGTGAGACGACGTCCATGTGGGCGGCGTAGTAGGAGCCGAGGGTCCCGACGTCGCGCCAGTAGCCCTTGTCGCGGTCGGTCGCGCCCGGCACGACGTTGTCCTGGTAGTCGTAGACGGCCGCCTGGTCGCGGCGCACGAACGACGGCACGATGTCACCGCCCATGTCGTGCTTGGATCCCTCGGTGGTCGCGTCGCGGGTGACCGCTTCCACGAGGGCGTCGGCGTCGAAGACGTAGTTGCCCATCGAGGCCAGCACCTCGCCGGGGCTGTCGGGCAGCCCGGTCGGGTCGGTGGGCTTCTCGAGGAAGTCCCGGATGCGCCGCGGGTCGTCGGGGACGACGTCGATGACGCCGAACTGGTCAGCCATCGCGATCGGCTGACGGATGGCCGCCACCGTGCACGCCGCACCGCTCTCGACGTGCTGGTCGACCATCTGGGAGAAGTCCATCCGGTAGACGTGGTCGGCGCCGACGACCACCACGATGTCGGGCTTCTCGTCCTTGATGAGGTTGAGCGACTGGAAGATCGCGTCGCCGGAGCCGAGGTACCAGTGCTTGCCGACGCGCTGCTGCGCCGGCACCGGCGCCACGTAGTTGCCGAGCATCGACGACATCCGCCAGGTCTGGGTGACGTGCCGGTCGAGGCTGTGCGACTTGTACTGCGTCAGCACGACCACCTGGAGGTAGCCGGAGTTGACGACGTTGGAGAGCGCGAAGTCGATGAGCCGGTAGATGCCGGCGAACGGGACCGCGGGTTTGGCTCGATCGGCTGTCAGCGGCATGAGCCGCTTGCCCTCTCCACCAGCAAGGACGATGGCCAGGACCTTTGGACGCGCGCTCACCTGAGCCAACGTACGCCCCTTTCGTGTCCCACGTCACCAGCCCTACGGAGTCACAGCAGGACCACAGGTCCTTGGCAGCCCCTTCCCCAGCAGCCGCGGCACCTTCTACTTCACCAGCCCCGGAACCACCTCCGGCACCACGTGAACGACAAAAGGACCTCCCGTGAACTCGCTCTACCTCGCCCTCGCCGATGTCATCGCCATCGGCGTCCTCTGCTTCGCCGTCTACTACCCGCGCCACCGCCGCCGCGAGCTGCTCGTCGCGTTCCTCGGCGTCAACGTCGGGGTGCTGGCCGTGACCACGGCGCTGGTGAACAGCGACGCCACCCTCGGCCTGGGCCTGGGCCTCTTCGGGGTGCTGTCGATCATCCGGCTGCGCTCCATCGAGCTCGGCCAGCACGAGGTGGCCTACTACTTCGCCTCGCTGACCCTCGGCCTGCTCGGGGGGCTCGGCGCCCTCGAGCTCGCCCCCACCGTGCTGCTCATGGCGCTGGTCGTCGTCGTGATCGCCGGGGCCGACAGCCCGCGTCTCTACCGCCGCGACCAGCAGCAGCTCCTCGTGCTCGACGGCGCCTACACCGACGAGACGCTGCTGACCGCCGTCCTGGAGGAGCAGCTCGGCGGCGAGGTCACCAAGGTGGTCGTGCAGAAGGTCGACCTCGTCGACGACACCACTGTGGTCGACGTCCGCTGGCGCCGGGTCGCCACGGCGTCCACCCTCGAGTCCCTCCCGGCCGGCACCACCACCGGCACCACCACCGGTACCGCCGCCGGCGCGGGCGTCACGGTCGGAGCGGGCGCGTGAGCACCTCGATCGACCAGGACCGGCTGCCGGTCGAGCGGCTCCAGCCGACCTCCCTGGAGGTGCTGACGGACGACGGTGCGCTGATGACGCGCACCGATCGCAAGTACGTCGTCGCCACGCACGCCCTGCCCTCGCTGCTGACCGCCTTCGAGGCGCTCGACCCGGACCTCAAGGTCCTCGAGATCGACGGAGTACGTCGCCAGCGCTACGACTCGACCTACCTCGACACTCCCGACCTGGAGGCGTATTGGCGAGCAGCGCGCAGCCGCCGGCACCGCTTCAAGATCCGCACCCGTCACTACCTCGACACCGACGCGGCCTTCACCGAGGTCAAGACCCGTGGACCGCGCGGGGTCACGGTCAAGGCGCGCACCCACCGCGAGACCTCCGGCAGCGGCTCGCCCACGCTCACCGCTGCCGACGACGGTTTCGTGCAGACGGAGCTGCGCAGGGCCGGCCTCGCCCACGTCGACGTCGCCGCGCTCGTGCCGACGCTGCGCACCACCTACGTCCGCAGCACGTTGTGGCTCCCCCGCTCCGAGGCCCGGGTCACGATCGACCTCGACCTCGCCTGGTCGCTGCCCTGGAGCGGCGACGTCGCCCGGGTGCCGGGGCTCGCGATCGTCGAGACCAAGACCGCCGGCGCCCGCACCGGGGTCGACCGGACCCTGTGGGCCCAGGGCCACCGCCCCACCCGCATCTCCAAGTACGCCACCGGGTTGGCCCTGATGCTGCCCGACCTCCCCGCCCACCGCTGGCACCGCGTCCGCGCCCAGCACCTCCAGCCCCACGTCACCTACCACCCCATCGAGGAGTCGGCATGACCTCCCGCACCCCGTCCATCCGTCGCACCACCCGTCGTACGGCCCGTGTGCCAGGCCTCGCGCGCCGCGGCGCCGCCTCCCTGGCGGCCCTCGCCCTCACCGCCGGCGGACTCAGCGCCTGCAGCCCCACCTCGGCCGCCGACTCCGCGTCGGGCGTCTGGGACGCCTCCTCGGTGCACGCGGTGACGATCGACGTCGACGAGGACGCCGTCACCACGATGCTCGAGACCTACACCGAGACCGGCGAGAAGGAGTGGCTCACCGCCGACGTCACGATCGACGGGCAGACCATCAGCGATGCCGGGATCCGGCTCAAGGGCAACAGCTCGTTGCGAGGCG
>JBFJKO010000095.1:0-9146 GCA_041634935.1 Nocardioides sp. | reverse complement strand
GTGAGCCTCGTGCTCGCGCCGGCGCCGGGCGCGGCGGCCGACCGTCCCGAGCTCCTCCACTGGGGAGCAGCGCTCGGCGAGGTGTCGGCCCGGTCGTTGGCGTCCCTGGTCGAGCTGAGTGTGCCCGCGGTGCCCCACTCGGCCCTCGACCACCCGAGACGACGAGGACTGCTCGGTGAGAGCGCCCGCGGCTTCACCGGTACGCCGGGGCTGACCGGCTTCCGCGTGGGAGCCGACACGCGCGCTGTGCTGCCGCGGCTCGAGAGCTGGTCGATGAGCGTGGACGACGACGGGCCGGACGCAGCGGTCGGCTGGACGGCAGCGGACGAGGAGGCCGGGTGGCTGGTCGAGGTCGACCTCGAGCTCACGCGCGACGGCCTGGTGCGACTGCGCACCCACGTGACCAACACCGCTCCTGGTGACCTGCACCTGACGTCGGTCCGCGCCGCCCTGCCGGTGCCGTCGCGCGCGACCGAGCTGCTGGACCTCACCGGCCGCTGGTGCCGCGAGCGCACTCCGCAGCGACGCCCGTGGCTGATCGGCACCCACCTGCGCGAGGCCCGCCACGGTCGCACCGGCCACGACGCGAACCTGCTCATGGCCGCCGGCCGACCAGGCTTCGGCTTCGGCCACGGCGAGGTGTGGGCCACCCACCTGGCCTGGAGCGGTGACCACGCGACGTACGCCGAGCGCACACCGGAGGGCGAGTGCGTCCTCGGCGGCGGTGAGCTGCTGGCACCCGGGGAGGTCGTGCTGGCCCAGGGGGCGTCGTACGTCAGCCCCTGGCTGTTCGGCAGCTACGGGGCCCACGGGCTCGACGCCGTCTCGAACCGGCTCCACGGCTGGCTCCGTCGTCAGGCGACCCGGCCGCGCAGCGAGCGGCCGGTGGTGGTCAACACCTGGGAGGCCTCCTACTTCGACCACGACCTGGAGCGGCTCACCGCACTGGCTGCCGCGGCCGCCGAGGTCGGGGCGGAGCGCTTCGTGCTCGACGACGGCTGGTTCCGCGGACGTCGCCACGACGAGGCCGGGCTGGGCGACTGGACCGTCGACGAGGGCGTCTGGCCCGACGGACTCGCGCCACTCATCGAGCGCGTGCACGACCTCGGCCTCGACTTCGGTCTGTGGGTCGAGCCCGAGATGGTCAGCGTCGACTCCGATCTCGCGCGCGCCCACCCCGACTGGATCCTGCGCGGCCGGGACGCGCTGCCAGACCCCTGGCGGCACCAGCAGGTGCTCGACCTGCAGGTGCCCGAGGCCTACGCGCACGTGCGTGACGCGCTGCTCGCGCTGCTCGACACCTACGACATCGCGTTCTTGAAGTGGGACCACAACCGCGACCTGGTCGATGTCGCGCACGGCGGCCGACCGGCCGTGCACGGCCAGACGCTGGCGCTCTACCGGTTGCTCGACGAGCTGCGCTCAGCCCACCCGGCGCTGGAGATCGAGACCTGCGCCAGTGGCGGCGGACGCGTCGACCTCGAGATCCTCACCCGCACCGACCGGGTCTGGCCCAGCGACACCATCGACGCCCACGAGCGTCAGCAGATCCAACGGTGGACCTCGCTCGTCGTGCCACCCGAGATGATGGGCGCCCACGTGGGAGGCCCGGTCGCCCACACGACCGGGCGCTCGCAGCACCTCGGTTTCCGTGCCGCCACGGCGTTGCTGGGCCACTTCGGCATCGAGTGGGACCTCACCGCCGTGGGGGTCGAGCAGCGGTCCGAGCTCTCCGCCTGGATCGCCCTTCACGCACGGCTACGGTCGACGATCGCTTCCGGCCGGATGGTCCGCGGGGACCATCCCGATCCGGCGGTCGTCGTCACCGGGGTCGTCGCTGCCGACGGCAGTGAGGCCTGGTTCGTCGTGGTGGCCACCGACCAGCTGACCACGCAGTCGCCCGCGCCGGTGCAGCTGCCGGGCCTCGACCATGACGCGACCTACCACCTGCGCGACGTCACCCCTGAGGGGTCGCAGCACGCCGCCTACCTGGGCCGCACCTGGCTCCACCGTGACCAGGCCCTGGAGATCGAGGGCGGCCTGCTCGTCCAGGTCGGGGTCCAGCTGCCACCGCTCGCCCCGGACAGCGCCCTCGTGCTGCACGTCGCTCGCGGCGTCGGGCCGGGGGAGCGATGACGCTCGACCGTGACGACGACTGGGTGTGGGACTTCTGGGTGGTCGACGACCCGGACGCCGCGGACGACGACGAGCACTTCCATGCCTTCTACCTCCACGCCCCACGGTCGCTCGGTGATCCGGACCTGCGGCACGAGCACGCTCGCGTCGGACACGCGACCAGCCGTGACCTCGAGACGTGGACGATCCGGGGTGACGCGGTCGGTCCGCAGCCGGCGCCGGCCTTCGACGACCAGGCGACGTGGACCGGCAGCACGGTGCGGGCCGACGACGGCTGGTGGATGTTCACCTCCGGCATCACGGCACGGACTAGCACCCGCGTGCAGCGCATCGGCGTCTCCCGGTCGACCGACCTGACCACCTGGGAGAGGAGCGAGGGCACGGTCATGGACCTCGACCCGCGGTGGTACGTCGACCAGGTCGCCGACGACCCGGGCGACACCGCGGGGGAGACGCACTGGCGTGACCCCTTCGTGATCGCCGACCCTGCGGTGCCCGGCCTGTGGCATGCCTACGTCACCGCGAAGACCCCTCATCCGGCCACGGGCGAGCCGACCGGCGTCGTCGGCCACGCGACGTCGTACGACCTCGAGCGCTGGGAGGTCGGGCCCCCGCTCGACGTCGAGCCGGGGCGCTTCGACCAGCTCGAGGTGATCTCGGTGGACGAGGTGGAGGGCCGGTGGGTGCTGGTCTTCTCGGTGCTGGGCGCCCAGGTGCCCGGAGCCGGACCGGGGCTCGGCGGCGTCTGGTCGGTCGCCGTCGAGGGTCCGGGGGCGCCGGTCGACACCCGGCGCGCCACGCGTCTGACCAACGAGCGGCTCTACGTCGGTCGCACCGTGCGGCTGCGCGACGGGTCCTCCCGCTTCCTGGCGTTCGTCAACGAGGACCACGACGAGCCCTACCCGGGAGGCCGCTTCGTCGGCGGCCTCACCCCACCCCTGCGCGTCGGCTGGCGGCCCGACGGTGCAGGGATCCGGCTGCTGGACGCGCCGGACCACTGGCTACCCGCAGATGCGGTTAGGATCGCGATGTGACACACGTCACTTCACAACGGATCGTCCGGCACGTTCCTGCCGGTGAAGGGAGTTGGTCGTCATGGCCACAGTGACATTCGAGAAGGCACAGCGCTGGTATCCGGGGGCGGACTCGCCCGCGGTGCCGGGGATCGACCTCGAGATCAAGGACGGCGAGTTCATGGTGCTCGTCGGCCCGTCCGGGTGCGGCAAGTCCACGACCCTGCGGATGCTCGCAGGCCTGGAGGAGGTCAACGACGGGAAGATCTTCATCGGCGACCGCGACATCACCTCGCTGCCGCCGAAGGACCGCGACATCGCGATGGTCTTCCAGAACTACGCGCTCTACCCGCACATGTCGGTCGCCGACAACATGGGCTTCTCCCTCAAGATGGCCAAGGTGCCCGAGGCCGAGCGCAAGCAGCGCGTCGCCGAGGCGGCCAAGATCCTCGGGCTCGAGGAGTACCTCGACCGCAAGCCCAAGGCCCTCTCGGGCGGTCAGCGCCAGCGCGTCGCGATGGGACGCGCGATCGTGCGCAGCCCGCAGGTCTTCTGCATGGACGAGCCCCTGTCGAACCTCGACGCCAAGATGCGCGTGCAGACCCGCACCGACATCGCCAAGCTGCAGTCCGACCTCGGGGTGACCACGGTCTACGTCACCCACGACCAGGTCGAGGCCATGACGATGGGTGACCGGGTCGCGGTCATGAAGGACGGACACCTGCAGCAGGTCGACACCCCGCTCGGGCTCTACGACCGGCCGGTCAACCTGTTCGTGGCCGGCTTCATCGGCTCGCCGCAGATGAACCTCATCGAGGCCGTCGCCGACAACGGCCAGGCCAAGATCGGTGACTACCACGTGCCGGTCGACCCCGCCGCGTCGCGCAAGATGCAGGGCAACGTCACCGTGGGCGTGCGTCCCGAGGCGTGGCGCCTGGTCTCGGAGTCCGAGGGCGGCCTGCCGATCAAGGTCAACGTCGTCGAGGAGCTCGGCGCCGATGGTTACGCCTACGGCACCTCCGACGTGGCTGGGGTTCCCTCGAACGTCATCGTGCGCATCTCCGGGCGCGACTCGGTCCACAAGCACGACACGATCTACGTGACGACCGACCCGAGCCACGTGCACGTGTTCGACACCGACACCGGCGAGCGCCTCAGCGACTGAGGCAGCAGAAGACCCTCACTCCTTCGCCCGGGCCCGGTCGGCGTTGCCGCGGATGGCCCGGGTGAAGGTGGGGTTGAGCTCGCTCGGGAGGTCGTGGCCCATCTCGTCGATGAGCAGCAGCTCGGCCCCGGGCACGGCTGCCGCGGTGGCCCGGCCACCCGACACGTGCACCATCTTGTCGGCGAGTCCGTGGATGACCACCGTGGGCACGTCGAGCGCGCTCAGGTGCGGGCCCCGGTCTCCCTGGGTGACGATCGCGGCCATCTGACGGGTCACGCCCGCAAGGCTGACGCCGCGGTCGTAGGTCTCGGCGGCGCGCTTCGCGGACTCCTCCGGTGCCTGGGGGTAGCCGGGGGAGCCGATGAGGCGCCACGTGGTGACGCTCGAGCGGATGTAGGCCTCGCGCCCGGACGCCCGCCCGAGCAGGTTGCGGATCAGGACCGGGTGCTGCCAGCCGACGCTGCGCCGTCCGGTCGTCGACATGATGCTCGCCAGCGAACGCACCCGGTGGGGTGCGGCGATCGCCATGGTCTGGGCGATCATGCCGCCCATCGACACCCCGGCGACGTGGGCGGAGTGCACCTCGAGGTGGTCGAGCAGACCGAGCGCGTCACCGGCGAGGTCGTGCAACGTGTACGGCGGCCGGGTCGGGACGCCGGCGAAGCCACGGACGAGCATCGGGCGGGTGACGCGACCCGCGGCGCGGCTCGAGCGGCCGGCGTCGCGGTTGTCGAAGCGGACGACGTAGAAGCCTGACTCGGCGAGCATCGTGCAGAGCTCGGGGTCCCACCACGTCATCGGCCCGCCGAGACCCATCACGAGCAGCAGCGGCTCGTCGTCCGGGCTGCCGAAGGTCTGGTAGCACAGCTCGATGTCGGCCGAGATGGGGGCGAAGAGCTCGTCGGAGACCGCGACGCCAGGGGTGTCGGGGTCGGTGGGGGGAGTGCTGGGAGCCATGCCTCCAGTGAACCGCACCCGGGAAGGACGCGCAGGAGAGGCCCGTTTACCCGTGACACCACGTCAGGTGGTTGTAATGTGAATCACATGACCGACTCCCCCCTCGCGTCGTTCCTGCTCCCGCAGGGCTTCGCACGCCCCCCGCTGACCGCTCTGCTCCACGAGACCCGCCTGATCGGCGAGATCGGTCGGTTCGCCGCCCGCTCGCACGAGGACCGGCGCGCACGTCGACGACGACCGGCGCCGGAGCTCGACGGCACCGACCCGGTCCTGCTGATCCCCGGCTTCCTCGCCGGTGACACGAGCCTGGTCGCGATGTCGAGAAGCCTGCGCAGCCTCGGTTTCCGCACCTACCGCTCGGGCATCCTCGCCAACGTCGGCTGCACCTACTCGGCCGGACGCGTGCTCGAGACGCGCCTCGAGGACATCGTCGAGCGCCGCGGCACGCGTGTGCAGGTCGTCGGCCACAGCCTCGGCGGGATGATCGCCCGCGGCCTGGCCGCACGTCGGCCCGACCTGGTGTCGGGCATCGTCACGATGGGCAGCCCGATGATGGCGCCCGGCGCCCACCACTCCGCCCTGTCGTGGGGAGTGGAGGCACTGGTGCGGCTGAGCCAGGTGGGCATTCCCGGACTGATGTCGCAGGACTGCGTCGCCGGCTCCTGCGCCCGCGAGAGCTTCGACGAGAGCCGTCGCGAGATCGGCCCCGACGTGGGCTTCACCGCGATCTACTCCCATCACGACGGCGTGGTCGACTGGCGCGCCTGCATCGACCCGAGCGCGGTCGCGGTCAAGGTCGACGCCTCGCACTGCGGGATGGCGGTCGACCCCCGCGTCATCGACGAGGTCGGTGCGGCCCTGCGTGACCACGCCACCCGCGGCTACGAGCTGGGGCGCCGGCAGATCGCCTGACCGCCCGGGTCATCGAGTGGCCGCGCAGCCAGGCCGCCTCTGGTCATCGAGCGGCGGTGCAGCGAGGCCGCCCTTGGTCATCGAGTAGCCGTGGAGCGAGGAACGAGCGAACGGCGTATCGAGATGCTCGCTGCCGTGGGCTGGTTCGGGGCGTCTCGATACGCGGGTTGCTCGCTGCGCTCGCGCCCCCGCTACTCGACGACCAGGTGTGCCGCCGCTCGCGCGACTCAGACCCCGTCGAAGTCGATGGCGGAGAACGGGCGCAGCTTCTCGAGGCGGTGCTCGGAGGTGATCGAGCGGATGGTGCCGCTGCGCGAGCGCATGACCAGCGAGTGCGTGCTGGCGCCACCGGCGGTGTAGCGCACGCCCTTCATCAGCTCGCCGTCGGTGATCCCGGTGGCGACGAAGAAGCAGTCGTCACCGGTGACGAGCTCGTCGGTGGTCAGGATCTTGTCGGGGCTCAGGTCGTGCCCGGCGTCGAGCGCGCGCTGGCGCTCGGCGTCGTCCTGGGGCCAGAGGCGTCCGTGGATGACGCCGTCGAGGCACTTGAGCGCGCACGCGGCGATGATGCCCTCAGGCGTGCCGCCGATCCCGAGCATCAGGTCGATGCCGGTCTCGGGACGGGCGGCCATGATCGCGCCGGCGACGTCGCCGTCGGAGATGAACTTGATCATCGCGCCGGTCTCGCGGATCTCGCGCGCCATCTGCTCGTGGCGCGGACGGTCGAGGAGGACGACGGTGACGTCGGTGGGCTTCTTGCCCTTGGCCTTGGCGACCTGGTGGATGTTCTCGGCGATGGGGTAGCGCAGGTCGACGACGTCGGCCGCTTCCGGGCCGGTCACGAGCTTCTCCATGTAGAAGACCGCCGACGGGTCGTACATCGAGCCACGGGGCGCCACGGCGAGCACGGAGACGGCGTTCGTCATGCCCTTGGCGGTCAGCGTGGTGCCGTCGATCGGGTCGACGGCGACGTCGCACTCGGGACCGGTGCCGTCACCGACCTCCTCGCCGTTGTAGAGCATCGGGGCGTTGTCCTTCTCGCCCTCGCCGATGACGACGGTGCCCTTCATGCCGATGGAGGAGATCATCACCCGCATCGCGTTGACCGCGACGCCGTCCGCGCCGTTCTTGTCGCCGCGACCGACCCACCGTCCTGCCGCCATGGCGGCGGCCTCGGTGACCCGGACCAGCTCGAGCGCGAGGTTGCGATCGGGCGACTCGGGGGCGACTGCGAACTCGGGCACGACAGCGTCGGGGCTCATGGCGCGCATGTTATCTGTTGTCGCCGACCAGGGGGTGACCCGTACTCCTCGGTCACCTGGAAGGATTGGATCGTGAGGGCGACCAGGGGAGCAGAGGCATGAGCGAGCAGGGTGGCGCGGGCCGCTACACCCGCAGCGTCAACGGGATGGTCGGCGCGATGGTCTTCATCGTCGGTCTGGTCCTGCTCCTGGTGCTCTTCCGGACCCTGCTCTCCGACCCGCCCGACCAGAGCCGGCCGCCGGCGGTCGACTACCTCGACTCCGTGCAGGGGCTCCAGCAGAACGGGTTCGAGATCGTCTACCCCGAGACGCTCCCCGAGGGCTGGGTGGTCACCGAGGTGGGCGCCGAGCTCGGGGTCGACCAGTCCTACCGGATCAACCTCTACACCGACGGCGAGGACTTCGTCGGTATCCGCCAGCAGAACGCCGACGGCGTGACGCTCGACGACATGCTCGAGGAGTACGTCGACGAGAGCACCCGCAGCGAGGACCCGCTCGTGGGGGTCGGCTCGCTCGCCTCGACCTGGGACGGCTGGTCGGACGAGGGCGGCGACCGTGCCTACTCGACCGTCGTCGACGGCGCGACCGTGCTGGTCTTCGGCACCGTCAGCGTGGAGGACCTCACCGAGCTCGTCGAGGTGCTCGGCACGACCGAGGTGTCGACGAGCTAGTCGTCGTCGCGCTCGCCGGCCGCCACGACGGCGTCGAGCCGCTCACGGGCGCCGTCGAGGAAGTTCTGGCACGCGGCGGCCAGCGCCTCGCCGCGCTCCCACAGCGTCAGGCTCTCCTCGAGGGTCGTGCCGCCCGTCTCGAGGCGTCGTACGACGTCGATGAGCTCCTCGCGGGCCTCCTCGTAGCTGGGGGTGGGGCCAGAGGTGGGTTCAGCGGGCATCGGGGTCCTCCTGGGAGATGAGTCGGGTGGTGCTGGTGACGTCGGCGTGCACACGTCCGTCGGCCACCCGGACGGTGACCGCCGCCCCGGCCTCGGCGTCCTCGATCGAGGTCACCACGTGTCCGTTGGCCGCCTGGAGGACGGCGTAGCCGCGCTCGAGGGTCGCGAGGGGTGAGAGGGCGCGAGCCCGCGCCCGGTGGTGGCCGATGTCGTCGGCGGCCCGGTCGAGCGTGTGGCCGATGGTGCGTCGCGCTCGCTCCAGCAGGGCACGGACCTCCGCGCTGCGCTCGTCGACGAGGGTCCGCGGGTCGGCGAGTGCGGGGCGTGAGCGCAGGGCGGTGAGCGCGGTCTGCTCGCGGTGGAGCCACGACGCGAGCACCGACCGGAGACGATCGCGGGCCGCGGCGACGCCCTGGGTCTCGGCGACCACGTCGGGCACCACCAGCTTGGCGGCGTCGGTGGGGGTCGCAGCACGGACGTCGGCCACGAGGTCGAGCAGTGGCTGGTCGGGCTCGTGGCCGATGGCCGACACGACCGGGGTGCGGGCCGCGGCGACGGCGCGGAGCAGGCCCTCGTCGGAGAAGGGCAGCAGGTCTTCGACGGAGCCGCCGCCGCGGGCGATCACGATGACGTCGACCGCCGGGTCGTCGTCGAGCCGGGCGAGGGCGGCCATCACCTCGCCTGCCGAGCGGTGACCCTGCATGGTCGCGTGGGCGACGGTGAAGGTGACCGCGGGCCAGCGGCGCTCGGCGAGGTCCAGGACGTCGCGCTCGGCGGCCGAGCGGGGAGCCGTGACGAGTCCGATCGTG
>JBFJKO010000094.1:0-9206 GCA_041634935.1 Nocardioides sp. | reverse complement strand
GTAGTGAGGGCAGCTCGGCCGCTCTCATGAGTGTCAGGCTGGGCAGGAACCCGAGGTCCGGCACCCTCTCGCCATCCTCGGGCGCGGTCGTGTAGGTGACGGTGATATTGCGCGCCAGGACGAGACCGGTGACGTAGGCGGTGCACTCGCCCGTCGGTGGGGACCCGCCGTCCGAGAGCATCCGGGACGGGTCGCGGAACCGCCAGCCCTCCGACGCGAATACCTGGGGCGTGAACCACGGGCGCGAGACCGTGACGTAGGAGTACTCGAAGGACACCATCGAGACACCGGAGTCGTGGGAGTCGCCCAGTCGCGAGCGCAGGTCGTCGGGCGCGGACTCGGCCAGGGTCCCCAACTCGTCGGCCGACACCGTGATCCGCGGCCAGGCGACGTCGGCTACGTCGGTCGGCATGTAGCTGGTGGGCAGGTAGGTCAGGCCATCGGCGGAGGTGCGGAAGTAGATCTCGGGCAGGGCGGGGTCGAACAGCTTGCGATAGCTGGCCCAGGCCACCTGGGGGGAGGTCGAGCCGAGGTCGCTGAGCACGCGTCTCGCGTCGTCGACCGCGGCGCGGTGGCCGGGGCCCGCCCAGGCCCTCGCGGCCTCCTCGACCTCGGCGCGAAGGCCGGGTTCGTCGGCCTCCCACGCCGCCTGCACCGCCGGGTCCGCTGAGGCGAGCGATGCCTCGCCCTTGCGGTTGTTGTACTCCATCGCCTCGGCGAGATAGGCGTCGCGATAGCGCTCGTAGGCCACCACCGTCTCGCTGGGCCCGGGGACCTCGCTGTCGTCGTAGAGAAGGGCGAAGGCCTTGTCGTAGGCCTTCTGCTGCCGCGGCTTGAGGGGCTTCTCCAGCAGCTCGGCGCTGCTCAGGACCTCACCGTAGACGTCCCACAGCGTCGGGCCTCGGGGTCTCCACAGCTCCCCGGTCGGGAGCTGGTTGACCAGAAGTGAGAACTGCGCATGCGCCGCCGCCCCCGTGCCGAACTCGTCGGCCACGAGCGCGCGCAGGCTGTCGGCCTTGAGGCCGATGGGCGCCAACGGGAAGGCCTGGTACGCGCCCTCGTCGACGAAGACGGCGCCCATCTTCGCCGCCAGTCCCAGGACGACCCTCGCGTCGATCCCGACCATCTGTCCCCCTCTCCTGCCCGGGGGCCGTCAGACGAACTCGGCCTCGTCGAGATCGTCGAGTGGGTTGGGCGCCTTGTCGAGCAGGTGGTTGACGAATCCGATGATCTGCATCCCGTTGACCGAGAGCGTCTCGCCGTCGTCGGTGGACTCGAAGTCCTCGTGCTGGTCCGAGCGCTTGTAGCTGCCCGAGAACCTGATCGGGCCCCAGCCGACACCTCCGCCGGCCTCCACCTCGGAAGAGGTCTTGTGGTACGCCGAGACGAACTCGCGAGACTTGATCTGCACGTTGCGGACGAAGATGGCCTGCGTGGCGTAGCCGATGAACTCACCATGGGGGGGACGTGCGCCGTCCGAGGGGACCTGGTCGAACATCCATCCTTCACCCTTGCGCAGGATCCAGCCGCGATTGGCGAAGAACTCCGGGTAGAACCCGGCTCGCACGATCAGCGCCTGACAGAGATCGAAGCTCATGCTGAACTCTTCCACCGCATGGGTCTCGGTGTACGACGAGGTCTTGCGAGCACCGTTGGCGTTGAAGGAGTACAGGCCGAAGTTCAACCCGCCGCCGGCCTTCCAGGACGTCTCGGTGTTGTCTTTCGCCCACTGGGTGTGGTTGTGGGTGACCCCGAGGTTCGTCCACCCGCCTGAGTTAGCGATGTCGCCGGGGACCAGGGTGGTGTAGGGAAAGGAGACACCGACCTCCGGCACCGAGATCATCGCTTGGTCGTAGCGCTCGAGAAGTGACTGCTTCCAGAGCTTGAGGCTTCGCTGCGTGGTCTGGTTGATGTAGGCGTTGATGTCGTCGACCTCGTTGCGGTAGCCACCCGAGACCCAGGCGTCGGCCGCCGCCTTGACCTTGAGGTAGTAGTTCTGCTGGTTGAGGATCCAGTCGGCCGAGGCGAGCTTGCCCTCCGGCCCGGTCGCACCTGCCGCCGCGGCGCGCTTGCTGTTGTACTCCGTGGTGGCGTTGAGGTAGTTGAGCATGTGGGTGTTGTAGGCGTTCATCAACGGCGAGGGCTCGGTCTTCTCCTCCTCCTCGTCGGTGACCAGGTTCTTGACCAGCTTGGTCTCCCACAGCTTCCCGCGCAGCTTCTCCAACTTGGCCTGCTGCTCGTCGGTCAGCGGGTAGTCGACCACCTTCGAGAAACGCAGGATCTGACGGTAGATCTCGCTCAGGTGCTTCTCGGCGTCGGGCTTGTACATGCCCTCCTGCTTTTCGCTGGTGTAGGCCATGGAGACGTCGGGGATGAAGTCGAGCAGGGCCGACAGGTTGTAGGCGTGCAGGGCACGCATGTTCTGGGTCTCGGCGTCCGGGGCGGAGAAGATCCCCTTGGCGGCGAAGTCGAGGTCGTCGGGACCGAACGGGAGCCCCGGGGTCACCCAGGTGAAGAACGTGTCGTCGTCTGGTCGTACCTTGCCGTCGCCCCCCATGACGGTCTGGTAGATCTGCGAGGTCAGTGCGGTGCCGAGATCGTTGAGTGGGAATGCCATGGCCTGTGCTCCTTGACGCTGTCTCCTGGATGGTGGTGCGGTTCGCTTCCCGGTCGGTGATGCTCAGCCAGCCGAATCGTGTGGCTGCGTATCGTGCTGAAGGTCGCCAGCGGGTGGAGTTGGCGTCCCGCGGGAGGACGTGGGAGCGCTCCCCAGTCGCGGCCCGCCGCGGGTGCTCTCGAGGTGCAGACCCGGCCAGCTGCCCTCGACCGGTCGCGGGTAGCCCTCCTCCACCCGTCCGGCCTCGATGTCGTAGCGCGAGTACTGGCCGCTCGGCTGGAACCGGTTGGTGTGGAAGAAGTAGGCGTGGTCGTCGGGCAGCACGAGCGCGACGTCGACCCCCGACTCGGTGAGGCCCGGCCAGTCGTCGACGATGGGCGCAGGGTCGCCGACCACCCTGCCTGCGAGGAGGTCGTAGGTCAGGTACTCGCTGCCGCGGAAGAAGTAGACGACGTCACCCGTCCACCGCACCGCCGCACTGAGGTCGGACTTGAACAACCCGGGCCACATCGCCGCGATCGGCAGCGGATAACCTTCCGCGGCATGGCCGGCGGCGTAGTCGTACTTGATGTACTCCTCGCCCTTGAAGAAGTAGACGCTGCCGTCCGGCCAGCTCAGCGCGGTGTCGATGTCATCTGTGAAGACGCCGGGCCACCTGCCGTCGATCGACTGGGGGTAACCCGGGTCGACGGCGCCGCGGGCTAGGTCGAACTGCACGAAGGAGTCGTCGAGAAAGAAGTAAACGTGCGTTCGCCCGGGGTTGACGAACCCTGCGAGCCTGCTGTCGAGTCCCATGCCACTCAGCCGACCTCGCAGCGTCCGTCGCCGTAGACGACGAAGCTCCACTCGACGTGCAGATTGCGCACTACGTTGCTGGCGGTGCCGGAGATCGTGACGGGAAGACGCGCAATCGGCGCGGTCGCCGTCCCGTCGTTGGTGGGGTTGCGGGTGATGAGACGCAGGTCGAGGTGCTGTCCCCAGAAGATGTCGTAGGAGGGGACCTCCAGCCACAGGTTCGGGATGAAGGCGCCTCCTCCGCGGTAGGTGGCGAAGTAGTCCCACTTCAGAAGGAAGGTGAAGTCGGCGACGATGTAGTCGTCGAAGGGCCACGCGCACCTGCGCGACCAGTATCCCCGGACTCTCATCGGCCCGCGTGCCCCGACCAGGCTCTGCCAGTCGTCTACCTGGGGCACGGCGTTCGCCGTCGCCGTGGCGAGCTCGGCGGACGGCGCGTTGTCCTTGAACACCTCCCACGCGGCCTTGGCAGTATTGACGATCGTGTCGGCGCTCATGCGATCTGTCCTCCGTCCCCTGCGCCGTCGCCGGCCATCGCGAGCACGGTGTCCTGCTCGGGCTCGGTCTCGATGACGGCGCCTGAGGAGACCGTGCCCTCGAAGTAGGCGCGCAACTGCTCCTCGGTCCACTCCGCGAGGTTGGCCGGCGCGCCGGCCTCCTGAAGCTCGGTCGGCACGGGTCCTTCGTCCTGTACCGGACCGACGTCCTCGTGCTCGGTCCCTCCGCTGCCTCCGGTGAGGGCCGCCCACGTCATCGGCCCGACGACACCGTCGGCGCCGAGCCCGGCGGCCTCCTGGAAGGCCACGACAGCGGCGCGGGTGAGGGGACCGAAGTCGCCGTCCGCCTGCCCGCTGAGGTGCCCCTGCCGCTGCAACAGCTCCTGCAGGCGGCTCACCCACTGTCCTTTGTCGCCCACACGCAAGGTCGGCTCGTTCATCGCTCCTCCTCGATCACGCGAGCGCCGAGTCCGCGGGCGCGAACGCCGGCCCGGTCGTTGCCGGTTGCAGCTCACCGTTGCTCCGACGGACTGGTCCCTGCCGGGGCTGAGCCCCTGTGGACTCCATGAACGTCGCCCCCCGCGCGTCACGTTCCGGTCGCCTGAGGTCGTACGCCAGCGCAGCCGGGTGCGACCGTACCCTTCGTCCACGCGTCGGATCGGGGCCTCGCCTACCGGACCTGCTTCTCCGCGGGCGGCGGGGTCATGCGGCTGGACGCCGGAGCGGCGGTCTCGAGCCGTGGTTCCACGTTCCTCGCTTCCGCGGCTGTTGTCAAGGCGCTTACCGAAGTTGACCCAGACAACAGTCAGGAACGCGGTGGGGACGAGCATCACGGCGGCGTACCGCCCGCAGTGCAACGCCGAGCGAGGTCTCTGGTTCGTCGACGTCGCGATCGATCCCTGGGCGTACGTGGCCGGACGCCGGCCCGGGGACCGCTCGCAGGAGGTGTTCCGGCCGTTCCTGCACCTCGCGGTGGCCTGCTACGACCGTGACCAGCAGCCCGAGCCGCTTGGCCCAGTACCTACGCTGGCTGGCAGTGTGCCCTGCTTCCGCGGACCCTGCGGTGCCACCAGGCGTGACATCATGGTCCACCCGAGTCTCCACGAAGGGCGAGGCCAGATGATCAGCAGCTTCGCTTCCCTGCCGCTGCTCTTCGGCGTCATGGTGGTGGTCGGGGTGGCCCTTCTGGTCGTGGTGCTGGTGCGCCTCTGGAGGGGTGGACTCGCCTCAACTGGTTCCGACGGGCGCTCCTCGGAGTCTGACGCTCCGCAGGAGGAGAGCTGATGGAGCCCATCAGTCGACGGGCCGCCCTGCTGCTGGGCGGAGCTGGACTGCTGAGCACCACAGTCGGCGGTGTCGGTCTGTGGCACACCCGCCCGTTCGCGCCGCTGGACGTCGTACGGGACGAGGCCTTCCGTGAGCCCGAGCAGCTCATCAGCGCGTCGGGGGTGCTCGACGTGCGGCTGGAGGCCGGGTCGGGGTCCCACGTGGTCGCCGGCCGTACCGTCACCTCGCTCGGCTACAACAACGGTTTGCCGGGTCCGACACTGCGCGTGCGGCCGGGCGACACGCTCAGGATCGAGCTGGTGAACAGCCTCGACGAGCCGACCAACCTGCACGTCCACGGCCTGCACGTCTCGCCCGAGGGCAACGGTGACAACGTGTTCGTGAGGGTCGATCCCGGGGAGTCGTTCGCCTACGAGCACCGGATCCCGAAGGATCACCCGCCAGGGACCTACTGGTACCACCCCCACCACCACGGCAACGTCGCTGACCAGGTCTTCGGCGGTCTCTACGGGGCAATCGTCGTCGAGGACGACCTCGTCTCTGTGGCACGGGACCGGGTCCTGGTGATCTCCGACATCGACCTCGACGAGGACGGTCGGGTGCGCATCCCCGCCGAGGCAGACCAGATGAGCGGCCGGGAGGGGGCGATCGTGCTGGTCAACGGTCAGGTCTCGCCTGCGCTCGAGGGTGCGACGGGGGAGCGGGAGCGGTGGCGCGTCATCAACGCCTGTACGTCGAGGTACCTCGACCTGTCGGTGGAGGGCCAGGAGGTCGAGCTCCTCGGGGTGGATTTGGGGCCTCTGGCGGCCCCCGTGTCCGGCGGAGCCCTGGTGCTGGCCCCTGGCAACCGGGCGGACCTGGTGCTGACCCTCCGAGAGGGTCGCGGCGTGCTGCGTGCCAAGCCCTATGACCGAGGCAGCATGATGGGCGGGATGATGGGCGGCGGCAGCTCGTTCCCGAACGGCGGCGAGCTCGTCTCGATCGCTGTCTCCGGGCAGGCCCAGCGTGCCGCGCCAGAGCTGCCGAGCCGGCCCGAGCCCCCGGACCTGCGCGGACTCGCCATCGAGCGCACTCGCACGTTGACGTTCGAGATGGGCATGGGCGGGATGATGTCGGGTGGCGGGATGAGCTTCACCATCGACGGTGACTCCTTCGACTCCAACCGGATCGATCAGAGCGTGCGGTCGGGCGCTGTCGAGGAGTGGGTCATCCGCAACGACAGCACCCTGGATCACCCGTTCCACCTGCACGTCTGGCCGATGCAGGTCGTCGCTGCCGGCGCCGAGCCTCGGTCGAGCGTGGACTGGCGGGACGTCGTCAACGTGCCGGCCCGCGACGAGGTCACCGTCCGTATCGCCTTCGACGACTTCACGGGGAGGACCGTCTACCACTGCCACATCCTCGACCACGAGGACCGCGGGATGATGGGGGTCGTAGACGTCGGCTGAGCTGTGGTGGCGTCGACGTCGTGGTGGTCGAGCGAGCTCCGCCTAGGGCGATCTTTCGTCGCAGCGCGCGTGGCGTACAGCAACAACCAGGCACGCTGCAGGCGTCCGCGTCGGGACCTACCAAGACGCCCCGTCGTCCTGCTCTGCGTCGAGGATGGGGAGCAGTGTCAGGACCCCGGCAGCGCGTCCTTGACGGCATCGACCATCCTGGCCAGCCGCGGCCGTTCGTCGCCGCCGCTGGCCCATGCCGGGTCCTGGGGCAGGGGGCCCATCGGGTCGGCGTACTCGGCGTCGGCCTCGCGTGGGGCCAGCGAGCGACGGAACGACTCGTCGAGGCCCACGAGACGGTGATCGGCGGGGAGCAGGTCGGCGACGAAGTCGTCGTCGGCGGCCACCATGTCGTGGTGCAGGCTCTCGACCAGCGCCTCGACCGTGGGCCGCGGCACGTCGGTGAGGCTGCCGACGAGCGTGCCGACGAGAGCGGTGGGCAGCAGGGGCACGCTCACCTGCGGCCGCTCCAGCCCCGCGTGCGCGGAGTAGGCCTCGAGCAGGGCGCTGTAACGGAGGCGGTCGGGACCGCCGACGTCGTAGTGGCGTGAGGGTCCGTCGACCTCGAGCGCGCCGACCATCGCCTCGAGGACGTCGACGACGGCGATCGGCTGCACGAGCGAGTCCATCCACGACGGCACGGTGTGCACGGGCATCCGCTCGCTGACCTGCCGGATGATCTCGAAGGAGGTCGACCCGCTGCCGAGCAGCACGGCGGCGCGGAGCACGACGACGGTCGCGGGGGTGTCCGAGAGGAGCTGCTCGACCTCGCGTCGCGACGTGATGTGCTCGGAGAGCTCGGACTCCTCGACGTCCGGGACGAGCCCGCTGAGATAGACGATCCGCCCGATCCCGTGGGACCTCGTCGCCTCGGCGAAGTTGCTCGCCGCCTTGCGGTCGGTCTCGGCGAAGTCGTCGCCTCCCATCCCGTGGATGAGGTAGTACACCGCGTCGACGCCGTCGCAGGCCTCCGCGACCTGGCCGGCGTCGAGGGCATCCATGACGACCGTCTCCGCCCGGTCGCTCCACCACGGCTGCTCCCGGTCGGGGCTCGACGTGGTCGTGCGGACGTCGTGGCCCCGCTCGAGCAGCAACGGCACCAGCCGGCCGCCCACGTAGCCGGTCGCGCCGGTCACCAGGATCTTCATGTCGTCCTCAGCTCTGAGTGGGTGGAGTCGACCGCGACCTGCGCAGCCGGTAGGCAGCGGCGTGCGCCCGGTTGGCGCACCCGGGGTCACAGTAGGCCTTGGAGCGGTTCTTGCTCAGGTCGACGAGCACCCGGCCGCACGTCTGGTCGGCGCACGACCGCAGCCGCTCGGTCTCACCTGCCCGCACGAGGTCGACCATGGCCATGGCCGCCTCCACCGCCATCCGTGCGTGCAGTGGCGCCCCGTCGTCGGTGGCGTGGACGTGCCAGCCGTACTCCCCGTGCCGCACCAGCCGGGGGAGCGCCCGGTGCTCCGCCAGGAGGGCGTTGATGCCGTACACCTGCTCCTGCAGGCAGGCGATCCAGAGCCGGTGCAGTCGGGGTCGGAGCGTCTGGACGTCGCGGAGAACGCCGTCGTCCAGGCGCGGGACGGACGTCCACCGCCACTGCTCCAGGAAGGTCCCGAGCGCGGCGACGTCCGGGAGCGGGTCGTTCACGAGCGCCGCCGCACCCGCGAGTGCCACCTCGGTGTCATGCTCGAACATGTGGTTGACCCCTGATCCAGCCGTCGTCTAACGTCAGGTGCATTCAAGCACTTTGCTCCTGATTCTGGAAGGCGGGCCCCGCGTGACCACCCACCCCCACGAGGCCTACCTCGACCTGGCCGACCCCACCTTCGACGTGACCTCAGCCGACGTGCACGAGGCGCGCGGCGAGCAGTGGTACGCGCGCACCCCCTACGGGTTCGCCGTGCTGCGCTACCGCGAGGCGAGCGCACTGCTGACCGACCGCCGCTTCCGCCAGGGCAACGCGCGCTGGCCCCAGCAGAACGGCATCGAGGAGGGGCCCTTCCTGCGCTGGTGGCAGGAGGTGCTGCTGAGCCTCGAGGGAGACGACCACTCCCGTCTGCGCCGGTTGCTGGGCCCCGCGTTCCGGCGCCGGGCCATCGAGGCGCTACGACCGGAGTTCCTGCGGATCGCCACCGAGCTCGTCGACGAGTTCGCCGGCCGCGGCGAGGTCGAGTTCATCTCGGAGTTCGCGGAGCCCTACTCGGCCCGGATCCTGTGCCTGCTGCTGGGCCTCCCCGACGAGGAGTGGCAACGGGTGGCGCACTGGGCCGACGACCTCGGGAAGTCCTTCGGGGTGCGGGTGAAGGAGGACCTTCCTCGGATCGAGGCAGCGCTGGCCGGGCTGACGGCGTACGTCGAAGGGGTCGTCGACGACCGGACGGCCCGCCCGCGCGACGACCTCGTCACGACGCTCCTGCACGCACAGGTGGAGGACGGGCGTCTGACGCGCGACGAGCTGGTGGTCGCGCTCGTCTTCCTCGCCTTCGCCGGCATGGAGACCACGCGCAACCAGATCGG
>JBFJKO010000093.1:0-9217 GCA_041634935.1 Nocardioides sp. | reverse complement strand
GGCGCCGGCTCCACCACGCCAGGAGGAGGATCGTCGCCACCGGGATAGCTGACAGCAGCCAGGGCCACTTCAGCTCCACGACGTCACCACCTGACGGGCTCGGTCGACAGCGCGGGCGAAGCGCTCGGCCGCCTCGGGCTCGTCGCCTGCGAAGGCCGGCTCGTACAGCGACGCGACGAGGTCGGTCAGGGGGCGCGGTGCAACGGGACGCAGCGCGTTCAGGGTCATGGCGGAGGCCGGCCGGACGCCCATTGCCTCGGCGAAGTCCCGGACGATGGTGCTGATCTCCTGGTGACCCCGCCGGGCCGAGATCTGTCCCTCGCGGACGCGACGCTCGACTGCATCCAGCTCGCGCAGGTGACGCCGGCGCAGGTGACGCGTGCGCCTGCCCGGGGGATCGGCGTCCCGACGGGGCACTCGGTCCCGTGTCCACCACAGCGCGGCCGCGTAGTAGACCGCGACCGCGACGAGGCCGCCGATGGCGAGCTGTGCCCACACGTCGGCGTACGCGACCGGACCCTGCAGCTCAGCGGCGGCCGGCACGACGGTGCCTCTCGAGCAAGCGGTGGATGACAGTCAGGGCGCCGGCCCTGTCGTGCACGCGACCGTGGACGATCCCGAGGGAGCCGAGGCGGTCGGCCACCGACTGGTGAGCGACCTGGAGCGCGGCGGCGTACTCGGCCGCGAGCCTCCGGTCTGCGCGAGCCCAGTCGGGAAGCACCGACCCGGAGTCGACGTCGACGACCGGGCCGGCCGCGTCGAGAGCGGTGGGGTCGAGGTCGGCGACGAGGAGCACGAGCACCTCGTGCTGCACCACGAGGCGCTTCAGCGAGACCAGCACCTCGTCGTCGACGTCCTCCTCGTCGCAGACGACCACGACGATCGCCCGCCGTCGGTGGGAGCGGGTCACGCAACCCAGCAGCGCGGCGAGGTCGGCCGGTGCGGCGCCGGGGGCCGTCGCCTCGTGCACCCGCGCGAGGCACCGCTCCAGGTGCAGCTCGCCGGCGGCGGGCGGGACGAAGTGCTGCTCGTCGGCCGCGCCGTAGGCCAGGCCCACCCGGTCGCCGTGGCGGACCGCGGCCAGCCCGAGGACGCCGGCGGCGAACACGGCCATCTCCCGCTTGGTCACGCCGCTCTCCAGGTGAGCAGCCATGCTGCGCCCGGTGGAGACCGCGAGGAGCAACGTGTGCTGGCGCACGGCCTCGTACCGCTTGACGAGCAGCGAGCGGCTGCGGGCCGACGCCTTCCAGTCGATGTCCTTGACGTCGTCGCCGCGCACGTAGTCGCGCAGATCGGTGAAGTCCATGCTTCGCCCTGCCCGGGCCGTCGCGTGCACGCCGTCGAGCAGCCCGAGGGCCTCGCGGTGTGCGTGCAGCGAGAGCTGCGCCTTGACCTGGGGGAGCAGGGCCATCGTCAGGGCGTGGGGACGGCGGTGAACAACGCGTCGATGACGGTCTCGACCGGCACCCGGTCGGCCAGCGCCTCGAAGCTCAGGTGGATGCGGTGGCGCAGCACGCTGTGCGCGAGCTCGCGGACGTCGTCCGGGGTGGCGTACGAGCGGCCGTCGAGCACGGCCAGGGCCCGCGCGACGTTGAAGAAGGCGATGGTGGCGCGGGGGCTGGCGCCGACCTCGACGTAGTCGCCGAGCCGGTCGCCCAGGGTCGTCCGGGCGTCGCGGGTGGCCCCGACGAGGTCGACGATGTAGCGCTTGACGGCGGGGTCGACGAAGACGGCGTCGGTGGCCCGTTGCAGCTCGAGGACGTCGCCGAGAGAGGCCACCGGCTCGAGCGGGGACCCGTCGCGTCCCAGGGTGCCGTCGGCGATGCGGTCGAGCACCATGAGCTCGCTGTCGGACGTCGGGTAGTCGACGACCTCCTTGAGCAGGAAGCGGTCCATCTGGGCGCGCGGCAGGACGTAGGTGCCCTCGTCGTCGAGCGGGTTCTGCGTGGCGAGCACCAGGAACGGGCGTGGCAGGGCGTGCACGACCCCGGCGATCGAGGTCTGGCGCTCCTGCATCGCCTCGAGCATCGCCGACTGCGTCTTGGCGCTGGAGCGGTTGATCTCGTCGAGGAGCACGATGTTGGCGTGCACGGGACCGAGCTGGGTCTCGAACTCGTGCGTGCGCGGGTCGTAGACCTGGGTGCCGACGACGTCGCTGGGCAGCAGGTCGGGGGTGCACTGGATGCGCGAGAAGTGAGCGCCGACCGACTGGGCCAGCGTGGAGGCGGCCAGTGTCTTGGCGAGTCCCGGGACGCTCTCCAGGAGCACGTGCCCTTCGGTGGCGAGACCGACGAGCAGCGAGCGACGCAACCTCTCCTGACCCGCGACCCGGGTGGAGAACGCGTCGGAGATCAGAGCGATCACGTCGGCGACGCGGCCAGCAGGGAGGTCATCCGTGGCGGCGACCGAAGCAGCGTGGCTGATGGTGAAGCCCTCCTGGACGACGATGCGAAGCAGCAGCCTAACCGAGCCCAGCCGCGACCCGGAGGCTGAGCAGGCGACGAAGGAGCCGTCGACGAAAGCCCTAACCGAGCACAGCCGCGACCCGGAGGCTGAGCAGGCGACGAAGGAGCCGTCGACGAAGCCCCGTGAGCCGAGAAGCAGCCGTCACCGTCCGCCGGCGGTGGATCGGCGGGGCGGAATGCGGACGACCCCGTTACCGTTCTGCCTGTCATGAGCACCGGAGCCTGGGTCGCGATCGCGGCCGTCGTGGTCGCGCTGGCCTTCGGCCTCTACCGCGCCCGCACCGACGGCCGCTACAAGCAGGCGAGCCCCGCCCGCGAGGCCGCGCGCGAGGCGGCCGCGGCGCCCAGTGTGCTCGCGGACACCCCGTGGGCCGAGCAGGTGGGGGAGCGGGCCACGCTGCTCCAGTTCTCCTCCGCCTTCTGCGCCCCGTGCCGTGCCACCCGCCGCATCCTCACCGACGTCGCAGCCGAGCTCGACGGGATCGCGCACATCGAGGTCGACGCCGAGGAGCACCTCGACGTCGTGCGACGCCTCGGGATCATGCGCACGCCCACCACGATCGTGCTCGACCCGAACGGACACGAGCTGGGGCGGGCGGTGGGCGCCCCGACCAAGGCCCAGGTGCTCGCGTCGCTCCCGGATCCCGCCTGAGTCCTGCCAGGGTGGGGGCATGAAGATCCTCGTGGTCTGCGTCGGCAACATCTGCCGCTCGCCCCTCGCCGAACGACTCCTGAGCGCGCGCCTCGGTGATGCCGCGGTCGTCACCAGTGCCGGGCTGCGCGCCACCGGAGGTCAGCCGATGGAGCCGCACGCGGCGGCCGAGCTGACCCGCCTCGGCGGCGACCCTGCCGGGTTCGCCTCGCAGGTCGCCACGCCGCTGGTGATCGAGAGCGCCGACCTGGTGCTCACGATGACCAAGGACCTCCGCACCGACGTCCTGCAGCGCTCACCACGGATGATGCGGCGCACCTTCACCCTGGGCGAGTTCGCGGCGATCTGTGCGGCCGTGCCCGACCTGGCCTCGGCGCCGGACCTCGTCGCGGCTGCGGCCCGCTCGCGGTCGCACGGGGCCGGGGCGGTCGACGTGCCGGACCCGATCGGTCAGTCGGCGCAGGCGCACGCCGAGGTCGCCGACCTGATCAGCTCGTTGCTCGACGCTCCCGCAGCTGTGCTCGCTCCTGCTCGGACATGACCGCGTCGCCGCGTCGGGCGGGGATCGGGAAGCTGACCTGGGCGGCGTCGTGGTCGGGCGCGGTGAGGGAGACGACGAACGTCCCTCGGAAGCCGTCGTCGTCCACATAGGTGCCGTCGGGGACCGCCGTCGTCTCTCCGGCCGCGGACGCGGCGCTACGGACGAAGGTGA
Source organism: Nocardioides sp. (assembly GCA_041634935.1). GTDB lineage: Bacteria > Actinomycetota > Actinomycetes > Propionibacteriales > Nocardioidaceae > Nocardioides. The sequence continues at coordinate 5,388 of JBFJKO010000093.1, read as the reverse complement.
CCGCGGCCGGGCTGGCCGAGATGAACGACCAGCCGGCAGGAGTGCCGAGGTAGTAGACGGGGCCGTTGGGATTGGTCACGGTCATGGTGAGCGCCCCGGCACCCACGGCGCTGCCCGTCGTGACGGTGAAGCCGCTGAATCTCAACTCGTAGAAGTCGAATCCGTCGTAGACGGGGCCCGAGGTGCCGGGATCGATCGTGATCGCGCGGCTCGCGCCGGACACCGCGACGGCCGGAGCAGCCGTCGCGAGCACGATGGCAGGAGCGGTCCAGGCGCCGGCCTTGAGCAGGCTGCGGCGTGTGGGAGCGGTGTGGGTCATGAGGCCTCGAGAGGGTGAGATGGCAGGTCCCTCCCCTCATCGGGCCGCCGCCCGTCCACCTGAGTGATTCCTCGCGTGCGATCCCCTGACCTCGACGCCGACCGGCCCACGGCTCAGCGAGAGGAGATCGCGAACTCGACCCGGGCCGCGTCGTGACCCACGGCGGCGAACGACAGCTCGAAGGCGCCCCCGGTGCCGCCGTCGTTGAAGTAGGTGCCGTGGGGGACGGCGACGGATTCCCCGGAGCCCGCCGAGGTCGAGCGGGTGTAGGTCAGCTTCGTGGTCGAGCTCGCCGCCAGCGTCCACCCGGCCGGAGTCGAGAGCTCGGTGAGCGTGCGGCCGGGGTTGGACACGGTCATCGTCAGGTCGCCCGGGCCGACGCCGCCGCTCACGACGATCGAGAAGCCGCGGAACCGCAGCGAGCTCATGCCGAACTCCTCGACGACGGCCGAGTTGCCACCGGAGAGCGTCAGGGTCTGGACTCCCGAGACGGCGAAGGCCGGAGCAGCGCCGGCCAACAGGATCGTGGGCGCGGCCCAGGCTCCGGCGGTGAGCAGGCTGCGGCGGGTGTGCGAGGTGGGCGACGTGGGGATCATGGCGGCCTCGGGCTGAGATCGACGATGGGACGGTTCCCATCGGCACACGGACCATCGACCTGAGGGGGCCTGCCGGCGCTCTTAGCGAGCCGCGCGCTTGCCGCCGCTCGAGGCGGGCGCCGCCCGCCGCCGGCTCAGCAGTGTCCTGATGCCTTTCCTGTCCTCGTCGCGCGCGCCGTAGTAGCTGCCGGCCGCGTAGTAGCCGGCACCACGTCGGGGCATCCGGTTGAAGACCACCCCGAGCACGTCGCCCTGCACGGCGCGCAGCTGGCGCAGGCACTCGTCGAGCTCGTTGTCGAGTGTCTTGCCATGAGAGACCACGACGATCGCGCCGTCGGCGTTGCGGGTCAGGACGGCGGCATCGGTCACGGGCAGCAGGGGAGGAGCGTCGACGATGACCATGCCGCGACCGGCGAGCTCCTTGAGGAGTGCCTGCATGGCGTGCGAGCCCAGCATCTCGCTGGGGTTGGGCGGGGTGCTGCCTGCGGCGAGCACCTGCAGGTTGCTGAAGGTGCCGTGCTCCTGCAGGACGTCCTCGAGGTCCACCTGTCCGATCAGGACATCGGTCAGGCCGGCGCCCTCGACGAGGCCGAGCTTGTCGGCGACGGTCGGCCGACGCAAATCGCCGTCCACCAGGGTCACCGGTTGGCCCGACAGGGACACGGCGGCCGCGAGGTTGGCCGCGACGGTCGACTTCCCGTCCTGCGGGCGGGCACTCGTGACCACGATCACCCGGGGCGGGTTGTCGACGTTCATGTAGGTCAGGTTGGAACGCAGTCGCCGGAACGCTTCGCCGATGCCGAAGCTCTGCTGGTCGATGGCGTCGGTGACGAAGAGCCCGTCGGCGTGGGGGAGCCCGGTGACCGGCAGGCGTCCCACGATCGGTACGCCGAAGCGGCGCTCGGCCTCCTCCGGGGAGCGCAGGCGGCGGTCGAGCAGGGAGCGCAGCGTCGCGTAGCCGACCGCCAGCAGCAGGCCGAGCACGAAGCCGAGCGCGAGGTTGCGGGTCGGCTGCGGGGAGACGGGGGAGGAGGGGAGCGCTGCCGCCTCGACCGGTTCGACACCGAGCACGCCGAGGGTGCCGGTGTCGGTGGGGTCCTCGAGCTCGGCGATGCGCTGCGAGAGCGCCCGCACCCACGCGTCAGCGAGCTGCTGCGCCTCCATCGGCGAGCTCGACCGAGCGGTGATGTTGATGAGGACGGTGTTGAGGGGCTGGTCGACCTCGATGTTGCCGATCAGCGCCGAGGCGGTGACGTCGAGCCCGAGCTCCTCGATGACGAGGTCGGCGACTGCCCGGCTCGTGGCGATGTCGACGTAGGACGCCGCGCGCGACTTGGCCAGCGAGTCGTTGAGCTGCGCCAGGCCCGAGTCGGATGCCTGGCCGGCGGTGACGAACCCGCCGGCGTCCGCGGCGTACACCTTGGGCTGGGTGAGCGTGTAGAGCCCGGCCGCGCCCGTGGCGATCACGACGATCAGCGCGGCACCGACCCAGTGGTTGCGGATCGCTCGTAGGTAGTCGAGCAGTTCCATGGTTTGTGGTCCCTCACGGTCGGTGCGGCGCCTACTCTTCGCAGGTGACTGCTGCACCCGGCCGAGACTGCGTGCTCCATCTTAGGGGCCTCGACACACCGGTGGCGGTGGAGTTCGCAGGCCCAGGAGGTCCCGACCTCCTCACGGCCGCCCACGACGCCTGGTCTCGCTGCCTCGCCGACCCCAGCCCCGACGCCGTCCGACGGCTCGTGGTGGTGGGCGACCACCCCGCGGCGGAGCCCCACGGGCACCCCCCGATCCCTACCCCCGACCTCACCGGTGCCGATCCCGCGGCGCTCCTGGACCGGCTCAGCCCACTGGTCACCCTCGCCGCGATCGAGGCCCAGGCCGGCGTCTTGCTGATGCTCCACGCGGCCGCCGTCGCCGACCCGGTCACCGGCCGCGCGCTCGCTCTGGTGGGGCCCTCCGGTGCGGGCAAGACCACCGCGACCTCCGTGCTGGCGCGACGATGGGGCTACGTGACCGACGAGACGGTGGGTGTTCGCGAGGACGCCACCATCGCGGTCTACCCCAAGCCGCTGTCGGTCAAGGTCGGCGACGCGCCGTTCAAGGAGCAGCGATCGCTGGATGCTCTCGGGCTGGCCGCCACCCCGAGCGGGGCGCACCTGCACCGCGTGCTGCTCCTCGATCGCGACGGCAGCCCCGAGCCCTGGGTGGAGGAGGTCGGCACCGTCGAGGCGGTGGCATTGCTCGCCCCGGAGACGTCGTACCTGTCCCGGCTCGAACGACCGCTGCACCGGCTCGCGAGAGCGCTCGGGCCCCGGGGTCTGCTGCGACTCCACTACCGCGAGGCCGAGCAGCTCCCGGACCTGGTCGAGCGCCTTCTCGAGGAGGACTGAGATGCGGGTGAGCTGCACCGCGTGGCACGACTGGTTCGTCGAGGGAGCGACGTCGGCGCTGTTCGTGGACGACCGGGTCCTGGTGATGTCGGAGCTCGCCACCGAGATGCTCCGGCTCGTCGGAGACGGCTGCGACGTCGACGACCTCGCCCGGCGCCTCGGCGAGGTCTTCGGCGAGCCGGACAACGGGCTCGAGGAGGAGACGCGCACGCGCGTGCTCGAGCTGGTGTCGACGGGCGTGCTGCAGGTCGAGGACGTCGAGGCTCCGTGAGCGCCGCGCTCGATCTGTCCGAGGCGGTGCCACTCGGGTACGCCGTGCTGGCGCGGGTCGCGGACGACGTCGGTGTCCGGGTGCTCGGCATCAAGGGTCCGGTTCTCGCCCTGCAGGGACTTCGCGAGCCGCGCAGCTCGGCCGACGTCGACGTCTGGGTCGAGCCGGCCGGACTCCGGACGCTGACCGACGCGCTGGAGCGGCTCGGCTGGCACGACGGCGGGTTCTACGACACGCCGGTGATCGTCCCGATGCACTCGGTCAACCACCGACACCCGGCCTGGCCGTGCGAGCTCGACGTCCACCACTACTTCCCGGGTTTCCTGGCCGATCCGAGCGAGGTCTTCGACGTCTTGTGGGAGCGACGCACGAGCGTCGAGCTGGCACACCGCACGATCGAGGTGCCGGACCCCACGGCGCATGCGGCGATCGCGGCCCTGCACTACCTGCGAGACGCCGGCCGGGGCACGCGACGAGGCGAGCTCGCCGGGCTCGTCGAGCGGCTCAGGGCACGTCCGACGCCGTTCGCGAGCGACATGGCGCGGCTCGCCGCCGAGACCGGTGCGTCCGAGCCCCTGGCGCCACTGCTCACGAGCCTGGGGGTCACTCCGACAGCCGCTACCCGGCCGCTGGTCTTCTCCATCGACGACTGGCGTCTGCGCACGCGAGCCGAGGTGGAGACGGGCCTGTCCTGGGTCGTGGGACTGAGCCGCACGCCGTGGCGGCGGCGGCCGGCGTTCCTCTGGCGTGGCGTCTTCCTCGACGCACGCCAGTTCCGCGTGCCCGGCGAGACCCGGGTGCCGCGCGGGAGGGAGCTCGCGGTCGCCCGCTGGCGCCGGATCCGGCGGGGGGTGCGCGCGCTTCCGGCTGCGGTCAAGGGCTACCGCTCCCTGCGTCGAGGCGGCCGTGACCGTGAGGGGTGAGCTGGTGCGGCGCCACCCCGACGTCGCCTGGGTCGAGGGGGAGCAGCGCGTGGTCGTGTGCCGGCTCGACAGGCTCGACCGCCCGCCGGCAGTGCTCAACGGCAGCGCTGCGGCCATCTGGCTCGCGCTCGACCGCGCCTCGACCGTCGAGCAGGTGGTCCAGGAGGTGGCGGCGAGGTATGACGTCGACCTTGCGGTCGTGGTCGACGACGTCGAGGGCTGGCTCGTCGACGCCTGCCGGCTGGGCCTGGCGGTGCGCGAGCCCGCCTCCTAGAAGGGGGTCAGGTAGGCGAGGCTCTCCTGGACGCCGGTCTCCAGTCGCCGGATGTCGGTGACGACCATGTGCTCGATGACCTGCTCGAACGTCAGGGTCGGCTGCCAACCCAGCTGTTCGCGGGCCTTGGTCGGATCCCCCGAGAGCTCGACGATGTCGGCGGGACGCATCAGGGCGGGGTCACGCCTCACGTAGGGCTCCGGGTCGCCCAGGCCCGCGGCGGCGAAGGCCACCTCGAGCAAGTAGGCCAGCGGGCGCGACTCCCCGGTCGCGATGATGAAGTCGTGCGGGTCCTGCAGCTGCATCATCTGGTGCATCGAACGCACGTAGTCGCCGGCAAAACCCCAGTCGCGGCACACGTCGAGGTTGCCGAGCGTCATCGACTCACGTCGTCCGAGGGCGATCTCGGCGACCGAACGGGAGATCTTCCGCGTCACGAACGCCGCGCCGCGCAGCGGGCTCTCGTGGTTGTACAGGGTCGCGGTGGTCGTGAAGAGGTCGTAGGACTCGCGATAGTTGACCGTCAGGTGATGGGCGAAGCTCTTGCTGGCGGCGTAGGGACTGCGCGGGTGGTGCGGAGTGTTCTCGGTCTGCGGCTGCTGGTCGGCGGTGCCG
>JBFJKO010000092.1:0-9222 GCA_041634935.1 Nocardioides sp. | reverse complement strand
GTTCGAGGACAAGGACGCCGCCGACCCGCTCGAGGCGAAGGCGAAGGCCAAGGGCCTCAACTACGTCAAGCTCGACGGCCAGGTCGGCATCATCGGCAACGGCGCGGGCCTGGTCATGTCGACCCTCGACGTCGTCGCCTACGCCGGCGAGGCGCACGGCGGCGTCAAGCCCGCCAACTTCCTCGACATCGGTGGCGGCGCGAACGCGCAGGTCATGGCCGACGGTCTCGACGTGATCCTCAACGACGAGCAGGTCAAGAGCGTCTTCGTCAACGTCTTCGGCGGCATCACCGCCTGCGACGAGGTCGCCAACGGCATCAAGGGCGCCCTGGAGATCCTCGGCGACGCGGCCACCAAGCCGCTCGTCGTGCGCCTCGACGGCAACAACGTCGAGAAGGGCCGCGCGATCCTGGCGGAGCTCAACCACCCGCTGGTGACCACGGTCGACACCATGGACGGCGCGGCCGACAAGGCCGCCGAGCTGGCGAACGCCTGAATCGGGACGAGGAACACAACATGAGCATTTACCTGAACAAGGACTCCAAGATCATCGTCCAGGGCATGACGGGTGGGATGGGCTCCAAGCACACCACCCTCATGGTCGAGGCCGGCTCGAACATCGTCGGTGGTGTCAACGCCCGCAAGGCCGGCACCAACGTCGAGCTCGGCGGCAAGGACCTGCCGGTCTACGGCAACGTCGCCGAGGCCATGAAGGAGACCGGCGCCAACGTGTCGGTGCTCTTCGTGCCGCCGGCGTTCACCAAGGACGCCTGCATCGAGGCGATCGACGCCGGCATCGAGCTGCTCGTCGTCATCACAGAGGGCGTGCCGGTCCAGGACACCGCTGAGGTGTGGGCCTACCTCGAGGGCAAGTCCACCCGGATGATCGGTCCCAACTGCCCGGGGATCATCACCCCCGGTGAGTCGCTGGCCGGCATCACGCCGCACACCATCTCGGGCACCGGCCCGGTCGGTCTGGTCTCCAAGTCGGGCACCCTGACCTACCAGATGATGTACGAGCTCAAGGACTACGGCTTCTCGACCGCCATCGGCATCGGCGGCGACCCGATCGTGGGCACCACCCACATCGACGCCCTCGCCGCGTTCGAGGCCGACCCCGACACCAAGGCGATCGTGATGATCGGTGAGATCGGTGGCGACGCCGAGGAGCGGGCCGCGGCCTACATCAAGGACAACGTCACCAAGCCGGTCGTCGGCTACGTGGCCGGGTTCACCGCCCCCGAGGGCAAGACCATGGGCCACGCCGGCGCCATCGTCTCGGGCTCCTCGGGCACCGCGCAGGCCAAGAAGGAGGCCCTCGAGGCCGTCGGCGTCAAGGTCGGCAAGACGCCGTCCGAGACCGCTGAGCTCATGCGGGAGATCCTGAAGAACCTCTGACCCACGCGGTCAGCGCACACGCGCGGATCGCCGGCACCTCGTGCCGGTGGTCCGCGCGTGTGTCTTTCTCCGAGCCCGGGTGAGGGCCGGAGGGGACGACGAGGTCAACCGGTGGACGCCGTGGCGTCGGCCGGCTGCCCGAAGACCGCCGCGGCGGCGGCGAGGACTGCAGCGGAGCTCTCGGCGGCGCGCTCGACGCCGGCGATCGCCGCCTCCTCCGAGGCTGCGCCCTCGCCGGCGGTGTAGGACAGGTAGACGACGTTGCGCACCCGGACGACCTCGTAGACCTCGAGGCCCGGTCGGGCGGGATCGGCGCCTGGCTCCGACTGTCGCGTGAACGCGAGGGCGTCGAGGTCGTAGTCGGTCCGACGCTCGGTGGTGACCCCGTCGTCGGCCGCGCAGGCGGCCAGCGTGTCCCGTGCGCTCTGCACGGCTGCCTCGGCGCTCGGCTCGTCCGCCCAGACCGTCAGCAGGCGGGCGCGTGAGCCCGCGGCGCCGGAGAAGGCGGCCGCAGCCGTCGCCGTCAGTGCTGAGGCGTCCGGGGTGAATCCCCGGCCGCTGCACAGTCGGAAGTTCCTCATCGGCACGTCGGCGACGACCGTGACCGGGCTCAGGTCCTGGTTGGTCCTCGGGTAGCCGGCGGCCAGGGGGAAGCCCTGAGGGAGCTCGGTCACCAGCGGTTGCGCGGGAGTGGACGTGGCCACGGTCGCGTCACCTCCGGTGACCACCGCAGCCAGCGCGGCGACCAGGGTCAGTGCCGCGGCCCCACCGACGACCGCCAGGGCGGCGTTGCGCAGTCGCGACCGCGAGGGCGACGTGGCGCACCGGCCGGACGCCGACACGTGGCGTCGTCCTAGCCCTTGCCGGGCTTGGGCAGGCGTGCGAGGCGGGCCAGGGCACGCTGCGCCAGCGCGACGAACTCCTGCGAGGTCAGGTCGCCGGGGGAGTCGGGGAGGAAGCCCAGCTGCGAGACCGACGTGCCGTCACGCATGATCGCCATGTAGAAGATCACGGTCCGCGAGTCGGTGACCTCCACGGCCAGGCGCCACACGCTCATCGAGGTGTCGCGCACGTCGGCGCTCATCACCTGCTCGACATCGGTGTTGAGCGCGTCGCACCCGCCGAGCGCGTTGCGGACGGCGCCGACGAGCGCGTCGGCCCGGTCGCCCGGCAGCGAGCCGACCGTCTGCGTGAGGCCGAACTCGGTGGGCAGCCTGGCCCCCGGGATCACGAACGTGCGCGTGGCGTTGTTGGTGAACGGCTTGTCGCGGAACTTCCCGCGGAAGCTGGTGGTGTCGCAGGACGACGCCGCGTCGTTGGTCACCGGCGTGCGGGGCTCCGTGCCGACCCAGGGCTTCTTGATCGAGCCGACCTGCGGCAGGTCGATCTCCGAGAGCATGGACGGGGTGTCACCGGCCGGGAGCGGGGCGCGCAGGACGACGCCGGCCTTCTTGCTCCCGCACGCACCGGCGTCAGGCAGCTCGCAGAGCTTCTGGACCGCGCCGGAGAGCATCCGGCCCGACGCCGTACGGGCCGCCGCGTCGTCGTTCTCGCCCAGGGGCGAGCTGACGACGGTGGTGGTCGTGTACACGCCGGTGCGAGCGACGGCGATCACGTAGCTGCGCTCGGGCTTGCCCCACGACTCGAGCACGAACTGCACCGACTGGTCGCCGACCTTCGTGGGCGTGGCCGTGGACAGCAGCTGCACCCGGCCCTCGGAGCAGTCGCCGAACCACGAGGTCATCGTGCGGTAGGCGCGCTTGGCACGGCTGAGCGAGGTGGAGGCCTCGGTGAGCTGGGTGGCCTGCACGGCGTCGGTCTGCGCGCGCTTCTTCTTGCCGGTCGCGGTGGTGTAGGTGCGCACCAGGGCGGCGGCCCCGCGGGGGTCGGCGTACCGCTCGAGCTGGCAGGGCAGGACCAGCCCGGTGCCCTCGTCGTTGCCGCGGGGGTCGAGGACCCACCAGCGGCCGGCGAAACGGGCCCCGACCTCGGCGGAGCCGAGCAGGCTCGTCTCGGTGAGGGTGGGTGGCGGTGGGTCGGTCACCCCGGCCGCGGCATCGGTGTCGGTGTCGGGCTCGGGAAGGGTGGCGGTGCCCTCGGTGAACGCGGGGCGGTCGAGGGTGGGGCGGGCTCCGGCGGTGTCGACGAGCACCGAGCCGCTCACGACCAGGGCGGTGACCGCGGCCGCCACCCCCACGCCGGTGTGCGTACGGCGTCGGGCGGCGCCGGCGCGGCGGATGATCGAGGGCCGAGGCCACCGCACGGCGTCGACGAGCGAGGCCGAGACCTGGTCGAAGCGCGGACGCAGGGACGACGCGGGCACGTCGAGCTGGAGCGAGAGCTGCGTGGCGGCGTGCTGGAGCTCGTTCTGCGCGACCTCGAGGGTCACGCCGACCTCGCGCGCCATCTGCGGCATCGACACCGCCGCGAGCTGGGTGAGGATCATCGTGCGGCGCTGCTGCACGCTCAGCTTGGCGAGGGCGTCGAGCGTCGCCTTCACGTCGGCGCCGATCTTCTTGTCACGGTGCCACACGCGGGCGGTGTGACGACGCTGGGCCAGACGCCACGCATGGGGTCGTACGACGGACTCGGGGTCGTCGAGCAGCGACAGCTTGCGCCAGTGGTGCCAGGCGACGACGAACGCGTCGCGCACGGCACGACGTGAGGCGGCCAGGTCGCCGGTGAGGGCGAAGGTCTGCGCCAGCAGTCGCTCGCGTGCGTCCTTGTAGAAATCGTCGAACTTCTCGGGGTCTCTCATGACCAGCCCACGGTACCCGGCGTGCCTGTCGCTGCCACGCCGGTCGCCGCGCGAGACTGGTCCGGTCATGACCGCTCTGCTGCCGCCCCGCGACGCCGACCGCCTGGCCGACCTCTCGACCCGACGTCCGCTGGTGCTGGTGGCGACCCTCGGCGGGGCCACCGCGGCGGCCGGCACGCTGATGGTGTGCCTGGCGGCCGGGGTCGTCGGCTGGTTCCTCAGCGACGGGGGAGCGCACGGCGTGCCCCGTGACGGCCTGCGCACCGGTGCCCTGGCGTGGCTCATGGGCCACGGCTCCGGCATCCGCATCGAGGGCGTCCAGGTCAGCGCCGTGCCGCTCGGCATCACGCTCGTGGCGGCCTGGACGCTGTGGCGCCTGGGCCAGCGGATCGGGGTCTCGGTCTCCGGCCACGGGCCCGACGTCGAGGAGATCGCCGACGGCCAGCGCGACCTCACCGTGCAGGCGGCCGTCCTGCTGCTGAGCAGCGGCTACGTCATCGTGGCCGTCCTCACCGCCTCCCTCGCCGCGACCCCGGCAACGGCGCCGAGCACCGGCGGCGTCGTCGTCTGGTCGCTGCTGCTCTGCCTGCTCGCCGGCGGCCCCGGCATCGCCGTGGGCTCGGGGCGGGCCGCGGTGTGGGCCGCCGCGTTGCCGCTGACGCTGCGCGCCGCCGGCGGCGTCGTACGACGGCTGCTGCTGCTGTGGGCGGCGGTCTCGGCCCTGGCCTTCATCGTGGCATTCGCGAGCGACCTCAGCACGGCGGCCAACGTGCTCTCCCAGCTCGACGCCGACCTCGGCGCACTGGTCATCATCGTGGTGCTGAGCCTGCTGCTCCTGCCGAACGCGGTCGCCTTCACCGGCTCCTACCTGCTCGGCCCGGGCTTCACGGTCGGCACGGGCACGCTCGTGGCGCCGAGCACCGTGGTGCTCGGACCGCTGCCGAGCTTTCCGATGCTCGCGGCCCTGCCCGACGAGGGGACCGCAGCGGGCTGGACCGCCTGGCTGATGCTGCTGGCGCCGCTGGTGGCCGCCGCGGCGGTGGCTCTGCACCAGCGGCACGCGCCGGTGCTCGGCTACACCGATGCCGGGGTCCGCGGCTGTGCCGGCGGGATCCTCGCGGGCCTGGCGCTCGGGCTGGTCGCCTCCGTCGCCGGCGGCTCCGTGGGTCCCGGACGCATGCAGGACGTCGCGCCCTACGCCTTCGACACCGCGCTGCACGCGGTCACCTCCTTCGGGATCGGGGGCCTCCTCGGTGCGCTGGCGATGACGTGGTGGCAGCGCCGGTCCATGCCCGTGGAGATCGAGCTGGAGCCCGGCCTGACGCAGTAGGGTCTCCGGCGTGCCCGTGACCCCCGACCGCCCGGCGGCCCGCCTCGTCGTCCTCGTCTCCGGCAGCGGGACCAACCTCCAGGCGCTGCTCGACGCCGCGACCGATCCCGCCTACGGCGCCGAGGTCGTCGCCGTGGGGGCCGACCGGGACGGCATCGAGGGACTCGCGCGGGCCGAGCGGGCCGGCGTCGAGACCTTCGTGAGGCGCGTCAAGGACTTCGACGACCGCGCCGCCTGGGACGCCGACCTCGCCGCCACGGTGGCCGCCCACCGCCCCGACGTCGTGGTGCTGGCCGGGTTCATGAAGCTGGTCGGCGAGCACTTCCTGTCCGCCTTCGGCGGCCGGGTGCTCAACACCCACCCGGCGCTGTCGCCGTCCTTCCCCGGCATGCGCGGACCCGCCGACGCCCTCGAGTACGGCGTCAAGGTCACCGGGTGCACGCTGTTCGTCGTCGACGCCGGCGTCGACACCGGCCCGATCGTGGCCCAGAGCGCGGTGGCCGTCGAGCCGGACGACGACGTCGCCTCCCTCCACGAGCGCATCAAGACCGCCGAGCGCGGGATGCTCGTCGACGCCGTCGGCCGGATGGCGCGCGAGGGTTTCCGGGTCGAGGGCCGTCAGGTCAGGTTCGGCGCGGGCGCCGACACCCTCTAGGGTGAGAGCACACGACTGGCGCAGGTGGGCGACCACCGGGGAGTGCCCCGTCTCAGGGGAAGCAGTGAGGTCATCGAACGCCTGGGTGGCCCCCGTCACGAGATGAGGAGAACCCTGATGGGTGATGTCATGAGCGAGCAGGTCCCGATCCGCCGAGCGCTGGTCTCGGTCTACGACAAGTCCGGCCTGGAGGACCTGGTGCGTGCGCTGCACGACGCCGGCGTCGCGCTGGTCTCGACCGGCGGCTCGGCCGCCCTGATCGAGGGCCTCGGCCTGCCCGTCACCAAGGTCGAGGACCTCACCGGCTTCCCCGAGTGCCTCGACGGGCGCGTGAAGACCCTGCACCCCAAGGTGCACGCCGGCATCCTGGCCGACCGCCGCCTCGACTCCCACGTCGCGCAGCTGGCCGACCTCGGAGTGGAGCCGTTCGACCTCGTCGTCTCCAACCTCTACCCCTTTACCGACACCGTCGCCTCGGGCGCCGACGCGGACGCCTGCGTCGAGCAGATCGACATCGGTGGCCCCTCGATGGTGCGCGCCGCGGCCAAGAACCACCCGTCGGTCGCGATCGTCACCTCGCCCGCGCGCTACGACGACGTGCTCGCCGCCGTGGCCGCCGGCGGCTTCACCCTCGCCCAGCGCCAGCAGCTCGCCGCCGAGGCGTTCGTGCACACCGCGTCGTACGACGTCGCCGTGGCTTCGTGGATGGGCAGCGTGCTCACCGACACCTCGGTCGTCGACGGTGAGAGCACCGGCTTCCCGGCCTGGATCGGTGGCACCTGGGACCGCTCCGCGACCCTGCGCTACGGCGAGAACCCCCACCAGGGCGCCGCGCTCTACACCAGCCCCGCCGGCGGCGGCCTGGCCCAGGCCACGCAGCTGCACGGCAAGGAGATGTCCTACAACAACTACCTCGACTCCGACGCGGCCCGCCGCGCGGCCTACACCTTCGACGAGCCGACGGTGGCGATCATCAAGCACGCCAACCCGTGCGGCATCGCCGTCGGTGCCGACGTGGCCGAGGCGCACCGCCGGGCCCACGCCTGCGACCCCGTGTCGGCCTTCGGTGGCGTGATCGCCACCAACGTGCCGGTCTCGGTCGAGATGGCCCAGCAGGTCGCCGAGGTCTTCACCGAGGTCGTCGTGGCGCCCGGCTACGAGGAGGGCGCCGTCGAGGTGCTCGCCGCGAAGAAGAACGTGCGGCTGCTCGTCTGCGAGCCGATGGCGAGCGGTGAGGTCGAGCTGCGTCCGATCTCGGGGGGCGTGCTGCTGCAGCAGCGCGACTACGTCACCGCGTCGGTCGAGGGTGGCGGCGACGACCCGTCGACGTGGACCCTCGCGTCCGGTGAGCCCGCCTCCGCCGAGGTGCTCGCCGACCTCGCCTTCGCCTGGAAGGCCTGCCGCTCGGTGAAGTCCAACGCGATCCTGCTGGCCAAGGACGGCGCCTCGGTCGGCGTCGGCATGGGGCAGGTCAACCGCGTCGACTCGTGCAAGCTCGCCGTGACCCGCGCCGCCGACCGTGCCGCCGGCTCCGTGGCCGCCTCGGACGCGTTCTTCCCGTTCGAGGACGGCCCGCAGCTCCTCATCGACGCCGGCATCAGCGCCATCGTGCAGCCGGGCGGCTCGATGCGGGACCAGCTCACCATCGACGTCTGCACCGCTGCCGGCGTGACGATGTACTTCACCGGCACCCGCCACTTTGCGCACTAGCCACGGCGAAGCCGTGGCGCGTGTGCGCAGGTTGAGCGGAGCGCACGACCGACGAAGAAGGTCGTGACCGCGATGTCGAAACCCGGTGACGTGCCCACGGCCGTATCGAATCGCCCCAGCACCACTGACAGGATGAGACGCATGACAGCCCAACGCCTCGACGGCACCGCCACCCTCAAGGCCATCAAGGTCGAGCTGACCGAGCGGGTCGCCCGGCTGAAGGAGCAGGGCATCGTGCCCGGCCTCGGCACGGTCCTGGTCGGCGACGACCCCGGCTCGCACTGGTACGTCGGTGCCAAGCACAAGGACTGCGCCGAGATCGGCATCGAGTCGATCCGTCGTGACCTGCCCGCCACCGCCACCCAGGCCGAGGTCGAGGCCGTCATCGACGAGCTCAACGCCGACCCCTCCTGCACCGGCTTCCTCGTGCAGCAGCCCACCGGCCTCGACGAGTTCGCCCTGCTCTCGCGCGTCGACCCCGACAAGGACGTCGACGGCCTGCACCCGACCAACCTCGGCAAGCTCGTGCTGGGGGAGGCCGGCTCGCTGCCGTGCACGCCCATCGGCTGCATCGAGCTGCTGCGCCGGCACGGCGTCGAGCTCAACGGTGCCGAGGTCGTCGTCGTCGGCCGTGGACTGACCGTCGGTCGCCCCCTCGGTCTGCTGCTGACCCGTCGCTCGGAGAACTCCACCGTCACGCTGTGCCACACCGGTACCCGTGACCTCGCCGCCCACGTGCGTCAGGCCGACATCGTCGTCGCTGCTGCCGGCGTGCCCGGCATCATCACCGGCGACATGGTCAAGCCCGGTGCGGCGCTGCTCGACGTGGGGGTCTCGCGCGTCGACGGCAAGATCGCCGGCGACCTCGCCGACGACGTGTGGGAGACCGCCGGGTGGGTCTCGCCCAACCCCGGCGGGGTCGGCCCGATGACGCGCGCGATGCTGCTCTCCAACATCGTCTCCAGCGCCGAGCGGGCCCTGGGCCGGGCCGGCTGAGGCTGCCCGGACCGATGAGCGAGCCGCCCGCGCCCCACGAGCCGATCGAGCCGGCCCCCGAGCTCTACGAGCCGGTCGAGCGACGCTACCCGTCGACGATCGGTGGAGCCTGCTACCTCGCGGTGCTGCTCGTGGCCTCGGTGGGCATCGCCCTCGTCGCGCTGAGCGACTGGCGGGTCGGGGTCAGGGTCGTCGCCGGGTCGCTCGCCACCGCGGCGCTGCTGCGCCTGGTCCTGCCGCAGCGCGACGCCGGCATGCTCGCCGTCCGGCACCGCTACGTCGACGTCGCTCTGCTCGGCGGGGTCGCGGCGGCACTGTGGTTCCTGGCGGGGGACATCCCCGACCAGCCACGCTGAACCACCCCGGACGACGAAT
>JBFJKO010000091.1:0-9275 GCA_041634935.1 Nocardioides sp. | reverse complement strand
GCAGCGACCTGAGGAACCTGACCCAGACCGAATGCGACGACGTCGCCCTACGGCTCAACACTCGCCCCCGCAAGACCCTCGAATGACAGACTCCAGCCCAGGTCCTCAACGCAGGACTCGTTGCAAGCACCGGTTGAGTCTGGGGGAGAAGAGAGGCGAGCATGATCACATGATATCGAACACATGTTCGAGTCGCAAGGAGGTGCAGCGACCGGTCGCCACGGCCAGGGGAGGGGGCAGGCCGTCACCGGACCGAGTCGAGAAGCGGCAGGACCCGGTAGGGCACCTGGGTCGCCAGCGCCATCACCGTCGAGGCGCGCTGCACCCCGTCGATCGCGAGCACCGTGTCGATCACGCGCTGGAGGTCGGAGTTGGAGCGCGAGACGACGCGGCACCACAGGTCGCCGGCTCCGGTGATCGTGTAGGCCTCCAGCACCTCGGGGATGCGGGCGAGGTGGTCGGCGACCGACTCGTGGCCGGCTGCCTGGCTGATCTCCAGGGTCAGGAACGCCGTGACGCCGAACCCGAGCGCCTCGGGGGAGAGGTCGGGGCCCCAGCCGGTGATCACGCCGGACGACGTCAGTCTGTCGAGGCGGGCCTGCACGGTGCCGCGGGCGACGCCGAGGCGCCGGGAGGCCTCGAGCACCCCCACGCGGGGCTCGGCGGCGAAGAGGGTGATCAGGTTGCGGTCCACGTCATCCACGGCGAGGCTCATCTCTGTACAAAGTGTTTAGTCTGACGACGTACTGTTGCACAGATTGTCGGCCTGCGTGACGCTGGCGACATGACCCTGACGCCTGACGAGCTCCGCGCGGACCTGACCATCGACCAGCTCAAGGAGCTGGTCGGCCTGATCGAGTACGACGCCAGTCGCGACCCGTTCCCGGTGACCGCGATGGACGCGATCTGCTTCGTGGTCGGCAACGCGACGCAGACCGCGAACTTCTACCAGCTCGCCCTCGGCATGGAGCTCGAGGCCTACCGCGGCCCCGAGAACGGACTGCGCGACTCGAAGGTCTTCGTGCTGCGCTCGGGGAGCGCCCGCTTCGTCTTCGCCGGCGGGGTCACTCCCGACAGCCCTCTTCTCGAGCACCACCGCAAGCACGGGGACGGCGTCGTCGACCTCGCCCTCGAGGTGCCCGACGTCGACCGCTGCATCGAGCACGCCCGCTCGGTCGGCGCGACGATCCTCGACGAGCCCTACGAGCTGTCCGACGAGCACGGCACCGTGCGGATGGCCGCCATCGCCACCTACGGCGAGACCCGCCACACGCTTGTCGACCGCTCGCGCTACACCGGTCCCTACCTGCCAGGCTTCGTGGCACGCACCAGCTCCGTCACCCGCCGCGAGGGTCAGCCCAAGCGGCTCTTCCAGGCGGTCGACCACTGCGTCGGCAACGTCGAGCTGGGCAAGATGGACGAGTGGGTGACCTTCTACAACAAGGTCATGGGGTTCACGAACATGGCCGAGTTCATCGGTGACGACATCGCCACCGACTACTCCGCCCTGATGAGCAAGGTCGTCGCCAGCGGCAACCACCGGGTGAAGTTCCCTCTCAACGAGCCCGCGATCGCGAAGAAGAAGTCGCAGATCGACGAGTACCTCGAGTTCTACGACGGGGCCGGCTGCCAGCACATCGCGCTCGCCACCGGCGACATCCTGCGCACCGTCGACCACCTGCGTGACAACGGCATCGAGTTCCTCGAGACTCCCGACTCCTACTACGACGACCCCGAGCTGCGCGCCCGCATCGGCGAGGTGCGGGTGCCGATCGAGGAGCTGAAGAAGCGCAAGATCCTCGTCGACCGCGACGAGGACGGCTACCTGCTCCAGATCTTCACCAAGCCGATGGGTGACCGCCCGACGGTGTTCTTCGAGTTCATCGAGCGGCACGGCTCGTTGGGCTTCGGCAAGGGCAACTTCAAGGCGCTCTTCGAGGCCATCGAGCGCGAGCAGGACGCCCGCGGCAACCTGTGAGAGCAGCGCCCGCCGAGAACTGGGAGGTCCCGAGAGGGCTACAACGAATGACCGATCGGCTCTCACGCGATCGGCGCCGGGGTGAGACTCTCAGACCATGATCCCCGTGGCGTTGCTGGTGATACTCGTGTGGTGCCTGCTGTCGCTACCCCTGGCGATGCTGATCGGCTCCGCCCTCGCAGATCGCGGTCCGGAGCAGTCGCCTGGTCTCCGCTTCGAGCTGGCCGCCTGACACGTCTCGCGGGCGGCTTCGTGCGACGATCCGGGTCATGACGACCTACGTCGCGTTCCTCCGGGCCATCAACCTGGGGGCGAAGCGGAAGTTCCCCAAGGACGACGTAGTCGCGGTGACCGAGGCCGCGGGTTTCACCGACGTGGCCACGCACCTCAACACCGGCAACGTCCGGCTCGGCACGACCCTGCGGTCACGGGCCGGGATCGAGGAGGCGCTGGAGGCGGCCTACCTCGCCGACCGCGGCTTCGAGGTGCCGACGATGGTCTTCACCTCGGCCGAGCTGGTCGAGATCGCCGCCGAGGCGGCGCGGCTGGGGGAGGGCCACACCGGCAAGCAGTTCGTCTCGTTGCTCAAGGCGGAGCCTGACGGCGAGGCTGCCGCAGGCCTCGAGGCCCGCTCGACCGAGGGTGAGCGGGCGGTCGTCTCCGGACGGGCCGTGCACCTGCTCCTCGGCGAGAACTACCACCAGGCGAAGGTCAGCAACGCGGTCGTGGAGCGGCACGTCGGCGTCGCCACCAACCGCAACCTGAGCGTCATCAGGGCGCTGGTGGAGAAGTGGTGCTGAGCGGCGTCGGTGCAGCCGCGTGGGCAAGTCGCGGCAGCCGACGTACGGACGCCGACGTCAGCACCAGCAGGCAGATCACGACGTAGGCGACGCCGCTGACGACCAGCACGTCGGTGAAGCCGTACACCGCGGCGAGCGGGCCGAAGGCGATCTGCCCGACCGGGATCGCGACGAACGAGCCGAGCGCGTCGTAGGAGTAGGCGCGCGAGAGCATCTCGTCGGGCACGTGCTCCTGCATGGCGAGGTTCCAGCCCATCGCGAACACCTCGGTGCCGGCACCGGCGACGAGCGCGGCGAGCATCAGGATCGCGAGGTGCGGGTGGGCGCCGAGGAGCAGGATCGGGACGCCGAGCAGCGAGATGCCGAGCATGCCGTGGAGCAGGGGTCGCTGCAGCGGCACCCGCAGCATGATGACGGTCATCAGCAGCAGGCCGATGGCCTCGGCCGAGAGCACCAGCCCCCAGCCCTGCTCGCCGATCGTCTCCTTGGCGCGCGCGGGGCCGAGGGTGAACCACGCTCCTGAGTGGATCGCGTTGAGCACGCCGAAGCCGAGCACGACGACCCACAGCCACGTGGTCTGACGGAAGTAGGTCCAGCCCTCACGCAGCTCGTCGATCGTGCTGGACTCCTCCTCCTTGGGGGCGCGGCGGGGAAGGGTCACGAAGCCGAGGAGCGCGGCCGAGAGCAGCCACATCGAGGCGTCGACGGCCAGGGCCCAGCCGGGGCCGAAACCGACGACGAGCAACGCGCTCAGCGTGGGTCCGAGGATCATCAGCGCCGAGCGCGCCAGCGACATCAGGGCGTTGGCGCGCTGCAGCTCGGCGCGCGGCACCAGCTGCGGCAGGATGCTCGCCATCGCCGGAAAGCTGATCGCCGACACGATCCCGTGCACGGCGCTGAGGACGATGAGCATCCACAGCTCGGCGATGCCGGTGATGACCAGGACCGCGATGAAGCCCTGGCTGATCGCCGAGGCGACGTTGGAGACCTGGATGACGAGGTTGCGGGGGAACCGGTCGGCGAGCACGCCGCCCCACAGCAGCAGCAGCACCATCGGGACGGTGTGCGCGGCGAGCACGTAGCCGAGTGCGGCGGGGTCGTCGTCGGTGATCTTCAGGACCGCGAACGCCAGCGCGACCGAGGCCATCGAGGTGCCGAGCAGGTTGACCACGCGCGAGGCGTAGTAGAAGCGGAAGTTGCGCTCGCGCAGCGGGGCGAGCGACTCGGCCCAGGTCACCGGGAGTCCTGCTGGGGGTCCTGCTGGGGGTCCTGCTGGGACATCTCGAAGGCCCAGACCGTCTGGCTCACGTGGACCGTGCCGGGGGAGCGCGGGGGTCGGTTGTGCTCGTGCAGGAGCATCGCGGCCTCCATCAGCAGGGCCTGGGCCCTCTCCCAGACCTCGGGGTCGACCCACCCCTCGAGGTCGCTGTGCTGACCCGGCGCATGCGCGCGGTGCCGCAGGCGTCGTTCGACCTCGAGGCCGACCGCGCGGGCGTAGACCACCTGGTCGTCACCGGTGGTCGTGCCCGGCGTGGGGTGGACCCCGCGTCGTTCGTGGGGGTAGCGATAGCGCTTGGCGACCCCGCCGCGGATCTTCTCCTCGCCGGCGACCACGATCTCGTCGGCGTCGAGCAGCACCCGCAGGTGGTAGCTGGCGTTGGCGTGCGTCAGGTCGAGCTCGCGGGCCACCTCGGCCGCGCTCAGCTCGGCACCCGTCAGCAGCGACAGCATCTGCAGCCGCACCGGGTGTGCCACGGCCCGCATCGCGCTGACCGCCGCCCCCGTCTCCTTCTCATCCACCCCGGGACCACCCTCCAAGAGTTGTTGGGTAGTTATCGTGCGCGCCGCCCCGCCCCACTGTCAAGCACTTCTTTGGGGGTTGGCTACTCGCCGCGAAAGACGGGACGGCGGCCTTCGGCGAAGGCGCGCATCCCCTCACCCGCGTCGGCGGTGCGCATCAGGATCGTCTGCCCGGTGCGCTCGCGCTCGAGGGCCGGCTCGAGCCCCCACGGGCCGGTGAGGGTGGCGGCGTTGATCGCGCGCTTGGTGGCGGTCTGGGCGAGCGGCGCCCCGGCAGCCAGGCGGCGCGCGAGCGTCGCGACCAGGTCGTCGTACGACGCCGCAGGCGCGAGGTGGGTGACCAGCCCCGCGTCGTAGGCCTCCTGCGCGGAGAGCGGTTCGGCCAGGAGCGCCATCCGCATCGCCCGCGCACGACCGATCGCCGCCGCGACCGTCGCCGACGAGCCGCCGTCGGGCATGAACCCGATCCGCGCGAAGGCGAGCAGGAAGGACGCCGAGTCGCGCGCCACGATGATGTCGGCGGCCAGCGCCGCCGAGGCCCCCACCCCGGCCGCGATCCCGTTGACGGCTGCGAGCACCGGCTTGGGGCACTCGACGATCGCCCGGACCAGCGCGTTGGCGGCGTCCATCGCCCGCACGTCGAACCGGTCGATCGCGTCGGCCCCGGAGTCGTCGACGGAGATGTCGGCGCCCGCGCAGAAGGCGTCGCCCGCTCCGGTCAGGACCACGACGCGCACGTCGTCGCGCGCTGCCGCGCCTCGGATCTCGTCGGTCAGCGTGAGGTTCATCGCACCGGTCATGGCGTTGAAGCTGGCGGGCCGGTCCATGGTCAGCCGGAGCACCGGGCCGTCGACCTCCACGAGCACGTCGTCGGGTGCGGGGAGGGTGGGTTCGGCAGGTGAGGTCATGGCCGGGAGTGTGCCACCATGGGACTCGTGTCCACTGCTAGTCCCGAGGTCGACTCCGGGGTCGACACCACCCTGGATCCCGACCAGATCACCGTGCTGGCCACCCCGTGGGTGACCATCGTCTGGAACGACCCGGTCAACCTGATGTCCTACGTCAGCTACGTGTTCCAGCAGCACTTCGGCTACTCCAGGCGCAAGGCCGAGAAGCTGATGATGGAGGTCCACGAGGACGGCAAGTCCGTCGTCAGCAGCGGCAGTCGCGAGGCGATGGAGCGAGACGTGCAGGCGATGCACGAGTACGGCCTCTGGGCCACCCTGCAGAAGTCGGAGTAGCCGCACGTGAGTGCCTTTCAACGCCACCGCCGCAGCGGTCGCGTCATCGCGACCTTCACCGGCTTCGAGGCCGACCTGCTGCGCTCGCTCGCGAGCCAGCTCGTCGAGCTGCTGCGCAACGAGGCGGCCGTGACCGACGAGTCCCGCGACCCCTTCGAGGCGATGATGGACTTCTCCGGGCCGACCGCCGAGCCGGAGGACCCGGTGCTGGCGCGGCTCTTCCCCAGCGCCTACCGCGACGACGACGAGGCGGCCTCGGAGTTCCGTCGCTTCACCGAGGGCTCGCTGCGCGACGGCAAGGCCGCCGCCGCGAGCCTGGTCATCGACACCCTCGAGGAGGCCGGCCTGCCGACCCAGCTCGACGAGGACGGGCTGATGATCGACGTCGAGCTCGACCCGGACGCCGCGCGGACCTGGATGCGCTCCTTCACCGACGTCCGGCTCGCGCTGGCCACCCGGCTCGGGGTCGAGGACGGCGACGAGGAGTACTGGTTCAACCTGCCTGAGGAGGACCCGCGCGCCCAGGCCCACGACATCTACGACTGGGTCGGCTACCTCCAGGAGACGCTGGTCGAGGCGCTCTCGCGCTGAGCGCGGCCGCCCGGCGCCCGTCGGGGGTTCCCGAGTGCTGGCGCACCGACGGTCGCGCTGTGCCCGGCCTCTAGGCTGGACCCGTGCTCACCATCGACCAGACCACCTACGACGGCATCGTCGCGCACGCCAAGCGCGACCACCCCGACGAGGCGTGCGGCATCGTGGCCGGTCCCGAGGGCTCCGACCGGCCCGTCCGGCTCGTCGAGATGGTCAACGCCGCCGGCAGCCCGACGTTCTACGAGTTCGACTCCACCGAGCTGCTCGCGCTCTACAAGGAGATGTGGGACAACGACGAGGAGCCCGTCGTCGTCTACCACTCCCACACCGCCACCGAGGCCTACCCCAGCGTCACCGACATCGGCCTCGCCGGCGAGCCCGGGGCGCACTACGTGCTCGTCAGCACGCGCGAGCACGGGAATAACGACGGCCCTGTGGAGTTCAGGTCCTACAGGATCGTCGACGGCGAGGTGACCGAGGAAGAGGTCACCGTGGTCGCGTCGCTCCCCACCCCCTGATCACTGCTCACGCATCACGCCCGCACCACCTACGCACCACACGAAACCCACCCCAGACAGCTGAGGAGCACCACCCACATGGCCATCGAGGTCCGGATCCCGACCATCCTGCGCACCTACACCGGCGGCGAGAAGGCCGTCGACGCCACGGGCGGCACGCTCAGCGCGGTCATCGACGACCTCGAGGCCAACCACCCGGGCATCAAGGAGCGCCTCGTCGACAACGGCGACCTGCGCCGCTTCATCAACATCTACGTCAACGACGAGGACGTCCGCTTCATCGGCGGCCTCGAGGCCGAGCTCAAGGACGGCGACCAGGTCGTCGTGCTCCCGGCCGTCGCCGGGGGATGAGCGCCTCCCCGTCGTCGGAGAGGGCCGAGCACTGATGGAACGTCGCACGTTCGTCCTCGTCGACGGCGAGAACATCGACGCCACCCTCGGTGGCTCGGTGCTCGGTCGGCGTCCCCACCCGGAGGAGCGACCGCGCTGGGAGCGGGTCACCGCCCACGTCGAGGCGGCCTGGGGCCAGCCGGTCACCGGCCTGTTCTTCCTCAACGCCAGCAACGGCACGATCCCCACGTCGTTCGTGCAGGCACTGCTGGCGATGGACTACCGGCCGGTGCCGCTCTCCGGTGGCACCGACGAGAAGGTCGTCGACATCGGTATCCAGCGCACCCTCGCGGCGCTGCTGGAGCGAGAGGACGCCGACGTCGTCCTGGCCAGCCACGACGCCGACTTCGCGGCCGGGATGCGGGCGCTGCTCGACGGCGAGCGCCCCGAGCAGCTCGAGCGCCGCGTCGGCCTGATCGGCTTCCGCGAGTTCACCAGCACCCACCTCGCCGACCTCGTCGACGACGGGCTCGAGCTCTTCGACCTCGAGTACGACGTCCGCGCGTTCAACGCCGAGCTGCCGCGCGTGCGGATCATCCCGCTCGACGACTTCGACCCCGCCTACTTCCTCCGCTGAGAAGGGACTGCCCCACATGCGGTACGACAACCTGCTCGCCTCCGTCGGCAACACCCCGCTCGTGGGGCTGCCGCGGCTCTCGCCGAGCGCCGACGTACGGCTGTGGGCCAAGCTCGAGGACCGCAACCCGACCGGCTCGATCAAGGACCGCCCGGCGCTGAAGATGATCGAGGAGGCGGAGAAGGACGGCACGCTGCGTCCCGGCTGCACGATCCTCGAGCCGACCTCCGGCAACACCGGCATCTCCTTGGCGATGGCCGCCAAGCTCAAGGGCTACCGCATCGTCTGCGTGATGCCCGAGAACACCTCGTCCGAGCGGCGCCAGCTGCTGCGCATGTGGGGTGCCGAGATCATCTCCTCGCCGGCCGCGGGTGGCTCCAACGAGGCGGTCCGGGTGGCCAAGCAGGTCGCCGAGGAGCACCCCGACTGGGTGATGCTCTACCAGTACGGCAACGCCGCCAACGCCCTCGCGCACGAGGAGGGCACCGGTCCCGAGATCCTGGCCGACCTGCCCTCGGTCACCCACGTGGTGGCCGGCCTCGGCACCACCGGCACGCTCATGGGCGTCAGCCGCTTCTTCCGCAAGCACCAGCCCGACGTCAAGATCGTCGCCGCCGAGCCGCGCTACGGCGAGCTCGTCTACGGCCTGCGCAACCTCGACGAGGGCTTCGTGCCCGAGCTCTACGACGCCGACCTGATCGACTCGCGCTTCTCGGTCGGCCCGCGCGACGCCGTACGACGCACGCGCGAGCTGCTCGAGTCCGAGGGCATCTTCGCCGGCATCTCGACCGGCGCCATCCTGCACGCGGCGCTCGGCCAGGCGGCCAAGGCCGTCAAGGCCGGCGAGCGCGCCGACATCGCGTTCGTGGTCTGCGACGGCGGTTGGAAGTACCTGTCGACCGGCGCCTACGAGGGCACGATCGACGAGGCCGAGGACCAGCTCGAGGGTCAGCTCTGGGCCTGAGCCCTGCAGACGTCCCGGGCTGCCGTTGCCGCTGCGGGCTCAGACCGCGCGACGGTCGGCGAGGTCGGCTGGAGCCGATCGCCGGAGGTCGTGCTCGCGCCCGGGGGCAGCGAGCCCGTCCGCGACGAGGTCGGTCATCAGCCGGCTCGCGGCGTGCAGGGTCTGGCGCAGGTAGCGCTCGACGCGCGGTCGGTCGTCGAGCTCGAGGGCGTAGGCGGCGGCGGTGAGTCCCTGGACGACGTCGTCGCTGGCCTCGGAGACCTGGTGGTGCCGTCCCCGCGCCCGCTCGGTCTCCGCGAGGTTCGCGGCGATCCGCTCGGCGACGTCCCCGGCCACGCCGAGGTCGGCCACGATCGCCGTCACCAGCGCGGGGCGGTCCGACCACGAGTCGGGCTCGGCGAGCAGGTCGGCCAAGG
>JBFJKO010000090.1:0-9314 GCA_041634935.1 Nocardioides sp. | reverse complement strand
CTGCGCTTCAAGGTCGCCGTCACCGACGAGGAGAAGACCCGCCGGATCACGGCGCCGTTCGCCTCGCTCTTCGCCCTCGGCGTGGTCGTCCCGATCATGCTCGTCTTCGCGTGGATCACCTGGTGGGTGCTCTTCGACAAGGGCCTGGCATCAGCCACCCACGAGGCCTTCGCCCGCCCGGGCCTGCTCCTGACCGTGCTGGCGATCACGGTGCTCTCGGCCGGCTTCCACGAGTTCGGCCACGCCGCCGCCGCCCGCCGGGGCGGCGCCACCCCCGGGGTGATGGGCGCCGGGCTCTACCTCGTCTGGCCGGCCTTCTACACCGACGTCACCGACTCCTACCGGCTCGGCCGCGCCGGACGTCTCCGCACGGACCTCGGCGGCCTCTACTTCAACGCCATCGTCGCGGTGGCGACCGCCGGCGCGTGGTGGTTGACCCGCTACGACGCCGTCCTGCTGCTGATCGCCACCCAGATCCTGCAGATGCTCCGCCAGTTGCTGCCCTTCGTCCGCTTCGACGGCTACCACGTGCTCGCCGACCTGACCGGCGTGCCGGATCTCTTCCACCGCATCGGACCGACGCTGCGCAGCCTCGTCCCGTGGCGGCCCACCGAGCCCGCGGCCAAGGACCTCAAGCCCTGGGCCCGGGCCGTCGTCACGATCTGGGTGCTGACCGTGGTGCCCGTGCTGCTCGGGGTTATGGTGATGATGATCCTGGCGCTCCCACGGATCGTCGGCACGGCCTGGGCGAGCGCCGGGGCCCAGCAGGACCGGATGGCGATCGCCTTCGGCGAGGGCGACCTGATCGACATGACGGCGCGCGCGTTGTCGATGGTGATCGTGGTGCTGCCGATCGTCGCCTTCACCTACATCCTCGTCAGGCTCGCCCGTCAGGTCGGCGGTGGCGTGTGGCGCCGGACGGAAGGGCGTCCCGCACGCCGTTCGCTCGCCGTCGTCACGGCCCTCGCGCTGGTCGCGGCGCTGGTCGCGGCCTGGTGGCCCTCCGAGACGCGGTACCGCCCGATCCAGGCCTACGAGGGCGGCACCGTCGCCGACTTCTTCCCCGTGGCGAGCAGCCAGGGCGGGATCCGCGTCGGGAGCCAGGGCGCCGGCACGGTCATGTGGCCCGACGGCACCGACCTGCCCACCCGCGCCACGCCGCAGCTCGCGACGGTGCTCGTGCCGACCGGGTCCCCGGCGGCCGAGGCAGCGGGCATCGAGACCGCAGACGCCGGAGCGGTGGGCGACGCACTGCCTGAGCCGGGCGCGGTCGAGACGGCCGGCGCCGACACCTGGATCTTCCCGTTCGACGAGCCGCTCGCCCCCGACGAGGGCGACAACCAGGCGCTCGCCGTCAACACCACCGACGACACCGCCACCTACTCCGTCGCCTTCGCCCTGGTGTGGGCTGACGGAGCCGAGCCGCTGCAGAACACCAACGAGGCCTTCGCCGCCGCCAGCTGCGAGAACTGCGCCGCCATCGCGGTCGCGTTCCAGGTGGTCCTGGTGGTCGGCGACGCCAAGGCGGTCGCGCCGCAGAACCTCTCCGTCGCGGTCAACTACGAGTGCACCAGCTGCTTGACCTACTCACTGGCCGCGCAGCTCTTCGTGACCCTCGACGGACCGCTGAGCGACGAGGCGACGGCGTCCATCGAGACGCTCTGGGAGGAGATCAGCGCGTACGGCGCCACCATCGGCCAGGTGCCCCTCGACGAGATCCAGGGTCAGCTGACGCAGTACGAGCAGCAGATCCTCGGCATCATCGAGGAGGACCAGGGCCCGCTGACCGAGGGCGAGCCGACGGAGTCGCCGACCCCGAGCGACGGGTCGTCGCCGACGCAGAGCCCGACGACCTCGCCCTCGGAGTCGCCGACCACGTCACCCTCGGAGTCGCCGTCCGCGACCACGTCGCCCACGCCGAGCCCGTCCCCCAGCCCGACGACGTCGCCGACGCCGACGCCGTCCCCGACCACCAGCCCGTCGCCCACCGCGACTCCCAGCCGGACCCCGACCCCGACCCCGACGGCATCAGCGAAGCCCTCGTCGTCGACGACCCCCTCGCCGACGCCGGCCACCACGTCGCCCTGACTGCGACCGGTTCAGCCTCTTCCACACACCCGCGTCGTCTGATAAGCCGGAGTCATGCGTCGCGCCCTCGCCCTCGCGGTCGCCGTCAGCCTGGTGCTGGCGGTGATGGCGACGGTCGCGGCGTCGCCGGTGTCCGGTGCTCCCGCACTGCGCGGTCAGATCGTCGACTCGCTCACCGGCGACCCGGTGAGGGGCGTCGTCGTCCGCCTCCGTCCCCTCGCCGCCGGGGGAGCGCCGGGGCCGGTGATCGACCGCGACCGCACCGACGACGCCGGCGGCGGCTTCGAGCTCAGCGTAGGTGACAGTGCCGAGGAGGAGTTCTTCGTCGAGGTCGTCGCGGGCCGCTACCAGGGTGGCTGGGTCGGCGGGGACCCGCTCCACGTGCAGCCGCAGGTCGAGCACGCCGGCACGGTCGGGGCGAGTGGCGACCTGGGGCCCGTGGGCGCGATCCCGGCCTTCATCCGCGGGAAGGTGGTCGACTCGCGCAGCCGGTAGGGACTGCGCAAGGTCAAGGTCAGCGTGCGCACCTCCAGCAGCCCGCGCCGCGTGATGGACGCCGACACCACCGACCGACGCGGTCGTTTCGTGCTGAAGGGGCTCACCTGCGAGGACGACTGCCTGGTGCGCGTCAACGGCCGCAAGGTGCGTCACGAGACCGGCTGGGTCGCCTGCGACTCCGAGGTGGTGGCCACGACGGGTGCCGCGTGCGCGGTGGGCCCCGGCAGGATCGGCCGGGTCTTCCTCGACCGTCGTTGAAACCCGGGGGCGGGGCGCTGATGGTCCTCGGTACGATCGCGACGTCCGCCGACCGGCGTACGACGCAGCACCGCAAACCGCCGAGGAGTCCCACGTGTCCGAGATCAAGGTCGTCCGAGTCCACGCCGACGTGCGTCAGGACCAGACGGTCACGACGGGCACCAAGGCCTGGGAGCTCTTCGCCGACGACACTGACGTGATCGCTGCCCGGGTCGGTGACCGTCTGTGCGACTTGTCCTACGAGCTGGTCGACGGCGACGTCGTCGAGTCCGTGGCCATCGACAGCCCCGACGGCCACGACATCCTGCGCCACTCCACGGCGCACGTGATGGCTCAGGCCGTGCAGGACCTGTTCCCCGACGCCAAGCTCGGCATCGGCCCCCCGATCACCGACGGGTTCTACTACGACTTCGACGTCGAGACGCCGTTCGTTCCCCAGGACCTCGAGAAGATCGAGACCCGGATGCGCAAGATCATCAAGGAGGGCCAGCGCTTCTCGCGGCGCGTGACGACCGACGCCGACGCGCTCGCCGAGCTCGCCGACGAGCCCTACAAGATCGAGCTCATCGGGCTCAAGGGCGGCGCCGGGGTCGAGGACGCCGCTGAGGGCGCCTCGGTCGAGGTCGGCGCCGGCGAGCTGACGATCTACGACAACATCAACCGCAAGGGCGAGACCGCTTGGTCCGACCTGTGCCGCGGCCCGCACCTGCCCACCACCAAGCGCATCCCGGCCTTCAAGCTGATGCGCTCGGCGGCGGCCTACTGGCGCGGCGACGAGAAGAACAAGCAGCTCCAGCGGATCTACGGCACGGCCTGGGAGTCGAAGGAAGCCCTCGACGAGCACCTGCACCGCATCGAGGAGGCCGAGCGGCGCGACCACCGCAAGCTCGGACGCGAGCTGGACCTCTTCAGCTTCCCCGACGAGATCGGGTCCGGCCTTCCGGTGTTCCACCCCCGCGGTGGCGTGATCAAGCGGGAGATGGAGGACTACGTCCGTCGTCGCCACATCGAGGAGGGCTTCGAGTACGTCGGGACCCCCCACGTCGCGAAGGAGGGGCTGTTCTACACCTCCGGGCACCTGCCCTACTACGGCGAGGGCATGTTCCCGGCGCTCGACGTCGACGGCATGGACTACCGCCTCAAGGCGATGAACTGCCCGATGCACAACCTGATCTTCCGTTCGCGACAGCGCTCCTACCGCGAGCTGCCGTTGCGATTCTTCGAGTTCGGCTCGGTCTACCGCCACGAGAAGTCGGGCGTCATCCACGGGCTCACCCGCGTGCGCGGCTTCGCCCAGGACGACTCCCACTCCTACGTCACCAAGGAGCAGGCCCCGGACGAGATCAGGCACCTGCTCGACTTCGTGCTGAGCCTGCTCAAGGACTTCGGCCTCGACGACTTCTACCTCGAGCTGTCCACCCGCGACGACTCCAAGCCCGACAAGTTCATCGGCTCCGACGAGGACTGGGAGGAGGCGACCAAGGTCCTCGAGGACGTCTGCCTCGAGTCGGGCCTCGAGCTCGTGCCCGACCCGGGCGGCGCGGCCTACTACGGGCCCAAGGTGTCGGTCCAGGCGCGCGACGCGATCGGACGCACCTGGCAGATGTCGACGATCCAGTACGACTTCAACCAGCCGTCCGCCGACCGCTTCGACCTGCAGTACCAGGCCGCCGACGGCTCGCGGCAGCAGCCGGTGATGATCCACTCGGCCAAGTTCGGCTCGATCGAGCGGTTCATCGGCGTCCTCGTCGAGCACTACGCGGGCGCCTTCCCTCCGTGGCTCGCCCCGGTGCAGGTGCAGGCGATCCCGGTGGCGGGCGACTTCGCCGACTACCTCGCCGACGTCGCGCGCACGATGCGGGCGCAGGGCCTGCGGGTCGAGCTCGACGACTCCGACGACCGGATGCAGAAGAAGATCCGCAACGCGCAGCTGCAGAAGGTGCCGTTCATGATGATCGCCGGCGGCGACGACGTCGCTGCGGGCGCGGTGTCCTTCCGCTACCGCGACGGCCGCCAGGACAACGGCGTCCCGATCGACGAGGCCATCGCCCGGGTGGCCGCCGCTGTCGCGTCGCGCGAGCAGGTCTGAGGCCCTCCACCACGACTGCGCGGTACGCCGCTGCCACCAGGTGGCAGCGGGGTACCGCGTTGTCCACAGGACGCCGCGCCACCGGGTGTCCGATTGCACCGCGTCGCCGGGCTCGACGCCAAGGCGCTGTGGAACCTGAGTCCTCCGCGGATGCGCATCGAGCAGGCCGTGCTCGACGTCGCGGCGGGCAGCCGCGACGAGCTGGAGACGATCAGCGTCCTCGCCGATGCGGTCCAGGCCAGACGCACCACTGCTGCTCGGCTCATCGAGACTCTCGACGGACGCTCACGCATCGCGCAGCGCGAGTTCCTGCGTGGCGTGCTCGAGGACGTGGGCCAGGGCGCCTGCTCGGTGCTGGAGCACGGCTACCTCACGCGGGTGGAGAGGCCACACGGACTGCCGGTCGCGCAGCGACAGCTGAGGGCCTCGAGTCGTGGACCGATCTTCCGCGACGTGGCCTACTCACGCTTCGACACCTACGTCGAGCTCGACGGTCGGCTCTTCCACGACACGGCCCGGGCACACGACGCCGACCTCGAGCGCGACCTCGACGCCGCGGTCAGTGGCGGGATCGACCTGCGGGTCGGCTGGGGCCAGGTGTTCGGACGCGCCTGCTCCACCGCGCACAAGATCGGGTCGGTGCTGAACCGACGCGGGTGGCGGGGATCGACGCTGCTCTGCAGTCAGTGTGACGACGGAACAGTGCGGTACGGCGCTGCCACCGGGTGACAGTGGCGTACCGCGCTCCCGGGGATCCAGTCGACCACCCGGTCGGCGCGGTTACCCTTCCCTCACGAGGCGAGGCAGGGTTTTCGTCGTACACGGGTGAGGATGACGAGATGGCGCAGGACGGCCGGCAGGCGCGCTGGGACAAGCACAACCAGCAGCGACGCCTGAGCATCCTCGACGCCGCGCTTCGGGTCATCGAGACCGCTCCCACGGGAGCGGACTTCCACGTCCAGCAGATCGCCGAGCAGGCCGGCCTCAACCGCACGGTCGTCTACCGCCACTTCCACGACCGCGCCGACCTCGACGTGGCCATCCGTGCGCACATCATCGCCCGGCTCCAGGCCGAGCTGACCCCGGCGGTCTCGCTGGAGGGCACCGTCCACGAGATCATCCTGCGCATCATCTCGACCTACGTCGACTGGACCGTCGCCCACCCGGCGCTCCACCACTTCGCCGTCCAGGAGTCGCACGGCCCGTTCCAGCAGGGCATCGACCAGATCGCCGCGATGCTCAGCGACCTGCTCGACCTCGTCATCAGCCTCCTCGGCGCCGAGCTCGACGAGCACGAGAAAGCACTGGTCGACCCGCTCGCCCACGGTCTCGTCGGGGCGGTCTTCGGCACCGTGCGCCGGTGGATGGTCCGCGACGTGCGCGAGCCCTCGGCCGCCCGGCTGTCCGAGCTGCTCACCATCTCGGTCTACGATCTCCTCGAGGGGTACGCCCGCCGACTGGGCGTCGTCCTCGACCCCGACCTGCAGCTCTCCGAGGTCTTCTCGCAGGTCGGCGCGGCGGGGGAGTCGGCATGAGCGACGACGAGACCCTCCACCAGGACGGCGCCGGCCGCGACGACCGCCTCGACCGGCTCTGGACGCCCCACCGGATGGCCTACATCCGTGGGGAGAGCAAGCCGGCCGACTCGTCCTCGGGCCAGTGCCCGTTCTGCCGGATCCCGTCGCTCGACGACGAGCCCGGCCTGGTCGTACGGCGCGGCCGGCTGAGCTTCGCCGTCCTCAACCTCTACCCGTACGCGCCCGGCCACCTGATGGTCTGCCCCTACCGTCACCTGGCCGACTACACCGAGACCACCGACGAGGAGGCGGCCGAGATCGCCGACCTCACGCGGCAGGCGATGCGCACCATCCGGGCCGTCTCGGGCGCCCACGGCTTCAACATCGGCATGAACCAGGGCGACGTCGCCGGCGCCGGGATCGCCGCCCACCTCCACCAGCACGTCGTACCGAGGTGGTCCGGCGACGCCAACTTCATGCCCGTCATCGGCAGCACGCGGGTGCTGCCCGAGCTGCTCACCGACACGCGGGGCCTGCTCGCGGAGGCCTGGATCGACTGAGCGAGTCGGCCGATCGCCGGCGCACCGGGTAGCGTGCGGCGCGTGTTGGACAGGTTCAAGGGATTCTGGCAGGGCGTCGTGCTCATGCCGTTCGTCAAGCTCTTCATCAAGTGGGGCGTCAGCCCCGACACGGTGACGTTCGTCGGCACCGTGGGCGTCAGTGCCGGTGCGCTGATCTTCTACCCGATGGGGGAGCTGTTCATCGGGACGCTGGTGATCACCGCGTTCGTCTTCAGCGACCTCATCGACGGCAAGATGGCGCGCGAGATGGGCCGGAAGTCGACGTTCGGCTCCTTCTGGGACTCCACCCTCGACCGCATCGGCGACGGCGCGATCTTCGGCGCGCTGGCGCTCTACTTCGCCAACACCAGCGAGGGCGACTCGTTCCTCTACCTCTGCCTGACCCTCTACTGCCTGGTGATGGGCTCGGTCACCTCCTACGCCCGCGCCAAGGCGGAGTCGCTGGGGCTCGACGCCAAGGGCGGCCTCGCCGAGCGGGCCGACCGGCTGGTCGCGATTCTCGTGATGACCGGTCTCGCGGGCCTCTTCGACCTCCCGGTGCTGATCTACGTCACGTTGTGGGTCCTGGCCTTCGCGAACACCTACACGGTGGCCTTCCGGGTGCGGAAGGTCCACCGCCAGGCGGTGGCACGTGACGCGGCTCGCGATGCCGCCGCTGCGGACGATCCCGGTTCTGCTTCACCCCTCTGAGCGCCGTACGATCGTAGGTATGGCACAGACCAACAACGAGACTCAGCACGGCACGACCCGCGTCAAGCGCGGCATGGCAGAGATGCTCAAGGGCGGCGTGATCATGGACGTCGTCACCGCTGAGCAGGCGAAGATCGCCGAGGACGCCGGCGCCGTGGCCGTGATGGCTCTCGAGCGCGTGCCCGCCGACATCCGCGCCCAGGGTGGCGTGAGCCGCGCGAGCGACCCCGACATGATCGACTCGATCATCGACACCGTGTCGATCCCGGTGATGGCCAAGGCCCGCATCGGTCACTTCGTCGAGGCGCAGATCCTCCAGAGCCTCGGCGTCGACTACATCGACGAGTCCGAGGTCCTGACCCCGGCCGACTACGCCAACCACATCGACAAGTGGGCCTTCAACGCCCCGTTCGTGTGCGGTGCGACCAACCTGGGCGAGGCCCTGCGCCGCATCACCGAGGGCGCAGCGATGATCCGCTCCAAGGGCGAGGCCGGCACCGGCGACGTCTCCAACGCCGTCACCCACATGCGCACCATCCTCGGCGAGATCCGTCGGCTCTCGTCGATGTCGCCCGACGAGCTGTACGTCGCCGCCAAGGAGCTCCAGGCTCCCTACGAGCTGGTCGCCGAGGTCGCCTCGGCCGGCGCCCTGCCCGTCGTCCTCTTCACCGCCGGTGGCATCGCGACCCCGGCCGACGCCGCGATGATGATGCAGCTCGGTGCCGACGGCGTGTTCGTCGGCTCGGGCATCTTCAAGTCCGGCAACCCGGCCCAGCGCGCCGAGGCGATCGTGAAGGCCACGACTTTCTACGACGACGCCGACATGGTCGCCAAGGTCTCGCGCGGTCTCGGCGAGGCCATGGTCGGCCTCAACGTCGACGAGATCCCGCAGCCCCACCGGCTCTCCGAGCGAGGCTGGTAGTCGGTCAGTCGGGCGACTCTCGGTCCGTGCGTCCCGAACCAAGCGCCCACGCGCGCCGCGACCCGGTCTCGCCGACCGTGGTCGCGAGCGCGGCCGCTGTGGCAGTGACCGCCGCGCTGGTCGCGAGCATCCTGTACGTCGCCGGGCCCTCGGGCGGCCCCGCGACGTCGAGTGACCCGCTGGTCGTCGCGACCACGAGCGGCGCGGTCCGGGGGATCGAGCAGGACGGCGTCCGCACCTGGCGCGGGATTCCGTACGCCGCGCCGCCGGTCGGCGACCTGCGGTGGCGCTCCCCGCAGCCCGCTGCGGAGTGGGACGGCGTCCGCGACGCCGCGACCTTCGGAGCGGCCTGTTTCCAGCCGGGCGACTACGCCTACGGCGACGCCGAGATCGCGGCCCGCCCACGCAGCTCCGAGGACTGCCTCTTTCTCAACGTCACCCAGCCCGCTGCGGCCGGGGCCGACCCGGCCGGTCTGCCCGTGATCGTGTGGATCCACGGCGGTGGCCTCATCGCGGGCAGCGGCTCGACAGTCGACCCGACGGCGCTCGCCACGCGCGGCGCGGTGATCGTGACGATCAACCACCGCCTGGGTCGCCTCGGCTACTTCGCCCACCCGGCGCTCGAGCAGGACGTCGCCAACCTCGGCCTGCTCGACCAGGTCGCGGCCCTG
>JBFJKO010000089.1:0-9324 GCA_041634935.1 Nocardioides sp. | reverse complement strand
CGGCCCACGCCCCGGGAGCGACCTCGGTGCAGCGTCCACAGCCCAGCGGCGCAACGCCCGCCTCCGGCCCGTCGGGCTCCTCGGACACCTCGACCTTCCCCGTCGTACGACGCCACGGCTACGACCGCGCCGCCGTGGACGCCCGCGTCCACCAGCTCAGCGGCGAGAAGGCCGGGCTCAGCGCGAGCCTGAGCCAGTCCGAGGCCCGGGTGATCGAGCTCGAGGAGGCCCTCCAGCAGGCGAGGACCGACCTCGCCGAGATCAAGACGCCGTCCTACGCCGGCCTCGGGGGTCGGGCCAGCACGATGCTCCGCCTCGCCGAGGAGGAGGCCGACGAGATCCGCGAGGTCGCCCAGCGCGACGCCGCCGAGATCCGCGCCCAGGCCGAGCGCGACGCCCGGGCGATCCGCTCCGACGCCGCCCGCGAGGTCGAGGACATGAAGGTCGTCCAGCTCCGCGAGCTCGACGAGACCCGGGCGCGGATGGTGGCCGACGCCGAGCAGGAGCGCAACCTCGCCCAGGGCGAGGCGTCCGACCTCGTGGCCTCGGCCAAGCGCGAGGCCGACCAGATCCGTCTCGCCGCGCAGCAGGAGAGCTCCGAGATGCGCACCGGTGCCCAGCGCGAGGTCGAGCAGGCCCGTGCCGCGGCGGACCGTGAGGTCCAGGAGGCCCGCCGCACCCTGGCGGTGGAGAAGGAGCGCCTGGCCCGCGAGGCCACCGACCACCACAACAGCGCCGTCGCCGAGACCAAGCGACTGGTCGACGAGGCCGAGCAGCGTGCAGCGGCTGCCGAGGAGCGCGCCACCGCGGCCAGCCAGCAGGCTGCAGCCAACCGGGCAGCCGCGGCCACCGAGTCCGAGGCCCTGCTCCACCGCGCCCGTCGGGAGGCCGAGC
This sequence comes from Nocardioides sp., assembly GCA_041634935.1. Lineage (GTDB taxonomy): Bacteria > Actinomycetota > Actinomycetes > Propionibacteriales > Nocardioidaceae > Nocardioides. The sequence continues at coordinate 8,430 of JBFJKO010000089.1, read as the reverse complement.
AGATCGTCGCCGCGGCCAACCACAAGGCCGAGCAGATCTCCAGCGCCGGTGACGACGCCGCGCAGCGTGAGATCGCCGCGACCAAGGCCGAGCTCGACCGGCTGGTCAAGCGTCGTGACGCGATCACCGCCCAGCTCGCCTCCTTGCGCGACGTCGTCGCCGGGTTCGCCGAGGACGAGAGTTGAGCCGCGACCCGGACCCCGTCGACGAGACGGGCCGGGTCGAGTCCGCTCCGGCAGCCGCAACCGACACTGACACCGACGAGGTGCCCCACCAGCTCCAGCACGAGCCGGTGGGGATCTTCGTCGTCACCGACGACCTCGGTGAGCCCGGGGCGCCGTTCTCCCGTCGCAACCCCTTCTACGTCGGTTTCGTCGGCGGGCTGGGGGTCCTCCTGGCGTGGTTCCTGTTCCAGGCCGTCACGAGCATCTCCTCAGTGCTCCTGCTGGTCGTCGTGGCCCTCTTCCTCGCTGCCGGCCTCAACCCGGCCGTGGAGTTCCTGGAGCGGCGGGGGCTTCCCCGCGCGGGAGCCCTGACGGCGGTCATCCTGGCCGCTCTCGGGGCCGTGGCACTCTTCGTCGTCGCGATCGCACCGGTCATCACCGACCAGGTCAACGCGCTGAGCGGCAACGTGCCCGACTGGCTCGACCGGCTGCAGGAGAACCGTCGCGTCCAGGAGTTCAACGACGAGTTCGGCGTGATCGAGAAGATCAAGGACTACGCCGCCGGCGGGGACTTCGTCAGCGGGCTCTTCGGCGGAGCGCTCGGATTCGGTCTCAAGGTGCTCTCGGTGCTGTTCAACGCCTTCATCGTGGTCGTGCTGACGCTCTACTTCCTCGCGTCCCTCGAGCTCACCAAGAACGCCTTCTACAACCTCGCCCCCGCGTCGCGGCGTGAGCGGGTGACCCTCCTCGGTGACCGCGTCATCCGCAACGTCGGCGGCTACGTCTCCGGCGCGTTCATCGTGGGGCTCACCGCGGGCCTGTCCTCCCTGGTGTTCCTCTTCGCCGTCGGCCTGGGCGAGTACGCCGTCGCCCTGGCGTTCGTCGTCGCGCTGCTCGACGTGATCCCGATGATCGGCGCGACCATCGGTGCCGTGCTGGTGACGGCGATCGCCTTCGCGACCGACATCCGCACCGGGATCATCTGCGCGATCTTCTACGTCGTCTACCAGCAGGTCGAGAACTACGTGATCTACCCGCGCGTGATGAAGCGCTCGGTCGACGTGCCGGGCGCGGTCACCGTGATCGCCGCCCTCATCGGTGCCGCCCTGCTCGGCGTCGTCGGAGCCCTGCTCGCGATCCCCACCGCGGCGGCCGTGCTGCTCGTGGTGCGCGAGGTCGTGGTCAAGCGCCAGGACCAACGCTGACCGACGCCCGCAGCCGCGTCAGATCGGTGCGGGCACCGGCGCGACGGCGACGTCGCGCTCGCCGAGCTTGACCCCGACGACGCCGACGAGGATGAGCACGCCGCCGAGCAGCTGCACCGGACCGGGCAGCTCGCCGAGCAGCAGCCAGGCCCACAGCACGCCGGCCACGACCTCGCTGAGCGCGACGAACGAGGCCAGGCGCGAACCCAGCACCCGCGCTGCGCCGATGCCGGTGACGTAGGCGACCGCGGCGGTGACCAGGCCGAGCAGGATCAGCGGGACCCACCAGGAGACCCCGACGCCGGCGTAGGCCACGTCGACCGCAGTCGCGCGCATCGGCATCAGGCCCGCGAGCCCCAGCGCTCCGAGACCGACCGTGGCGACCACCAGACCACCACCAGCGAGGGCCAGCGGCGGCAGGCCGGTGGTGTCGTCGGCGCCGAGCACGAAGTAGGTCGCGCAGCCGACCATCGCCCCCAGGGCCCAGGTGACGCCGACGAGGCTCAGACCGGCGCCCGAGAACAGGTCGAGCACCAGCACCAGGCCCAGGGCGCAGACGGCCGCACCGGCGAGCGTCACGGCCCCGGGCCGCTGGGCGTGGCGCAGCCACAACCAGACCACCACGGCGGCGGGAGCGGTGTACTCGATGAGCAGGGCCGGTCCGACCTGCATGTAGGAGACGGCCGAGAAGTAGCAGAACTGCGCACCGGCCACGGCCAGGGCGCCGTAGACCACGATCAGGCGCGCGTTGCGTCGTACCGGCGACCAGTCGCCGCGCAGCGAACGGATGCCGAACGGCACGACCACCAGGGCGCCGAGGGCGATGCGCAGGAGCACCACCGCACCCGGCGTCCAGCCCGCGTCGAGCAGCGGCCGCGCCAGCGCGCCCGACAGCCCGAACGACAGCGCCGAGACCATGGCCAGGGTGAGGCCGGAGGCGGCCCCGCGGCCGGCCGGGGACGCCACGCGTGCGTCATTCGTCAACGTGCTCATGAGTCATGACAGTAGAGAGCGTGCGGTAATCTGTCAAAATGGTTTTCAGTCATGACGTCGAGCTCGCGCTGCAGGCCGCCACCGTGCTGGCCAACACCGCACTCGAACCCGACACCCTGACCACCGTCGCGGAGCTCTCCGAGATCTTCGACGCCTACGAGTACTCCGGGCGCCACGACGCCGACCACGCCGAGCTCGAGGCGGTGCGCGCCCTGCGCGGCGAGCTGCGCACGCTGCTGCTCAGCGACCGCGAGGGGGCTGCGGCCATCGTCAACGAGATGCTCCTCGACGAGCAGGCCCTGCCCCAGCTGATGCGCCACGACGAGTTCGACTGGCACCTCCACGCGGTCTCCTACGAGGAGCCGCTGCCCAAGCGGATCCGCGTCGAGACGGCGATGGCGATGGTCGACGTGATCCGCGCCGACGAGATGTCACGCCTGGGCCGGTGTGCCGACGACGAGTGCGACGGCGTGGTGCTCGACCTGTCGCGCAACCGCTCGCGCCGCTTCTGCTCGACGACCTGTGGCAACCGCAACGCCGTGGCTGCCTACCGCGCGCGGCAGGCCCAGACCTAGCCGCTGCGCATGGTCAGGAGCTGACGGGGTCGCGGTCCCGGACCCCGCGAGCCCGCTCGATCGCACTCATCGAGTGGAAGACCACCAGCGCTGCGACGGTGCCGAGGGCGATGCCCGTCACGACCACCTCACCGCCGCCCGGATTGAGGTCGAGGGTGAGGTCCCCGATGCCGATGACGAGTGCCACCGCCGCGGTGAGCTGGTTGACCGGTCGGGAGAAGTCCACGCCGTTGTCGATCCAGATCTTGACCCCGATCACGCCGATGAGGCCGTAGAGCGCGACGGTCACTCCTCCGAGCACCCCCGACGGGATGGTGTTGACGAGGGCGCCGAACTTGGGCGACAGGCTGAGCAGGATCGCCACGACTCCCGCCACGGCGTAGGCAGCGGTCGAGTAGACCCGGGTCGCCGCCATCACCCCGATGTTCTCCCCGTACGTCGTGGTGCCCGAGCCGCCGCCGGCGCCGGCCAGCGTGGTGGCGATCCCGTCGGCCAGCAGCGCACGGCCGGTGCGCTCGTTGATCGAGGGGTCACCCGTCAGGTGCGCGACGGTGCGCACGTGACCGACGTTCTCGGCGACGAGCACGAGCACGACCGGGATGAAGGCGGGCAGCACCGCCCACGACGGCTCGGGGGCGAAGAAGTCGGGCATCCCGACCCAGGCCGCCTCACGGACCGGGGCGAGGTCAATCACCCCGGCCACCGCCGAGGCGACGTAGCCCGCCACGACGCCCAGCAGGATCGACAGCCGCGCGGCCATCCCGCGCAGCCCGACGGCCACGAGCAGCAGCACGACCAGGGTGACCGCCGCGACCCCGGGCGAGAGGGCAAAGCTGCTGGTCGCCGCGCCGGAGAGGTTGAGCCCGATCAGGGCCACGATCGCCCCGGTGACCACCGGCGGCATCAGCGCGTCGATCCACCCCGCACCGGTGAGGGTGACCACCGCGCCGACCAGGGCGAGCGTGAGCCCCACGGAGAGCACGCCGAACAACGCGTTGCCCATCGTGCCCGTCGCGACCGCGGCCTGGATGGGCGCGATGAACGCGAACGACGACCCGAGGTAGCTCGGCACCCGGTTGCCGGTGATGGCCAGGAACAGCAGCGTGCCGACCCCGGAGAAGAACAGCGTGGCGGTGGGCGGGAACCCGGTGAGCAGGGGCACCAGGAACGTCGCCCCGAACATCGCGACCACGTGCTGGGCCCCGAGCCCGATCGTGCGTGGCCAGCTCAGTCGTTCACCGGGAGCGACGATCGCGTCGTCGGCCGGTCGGCCGTCCCGGTGCAGGGTCCACCACGTGCTCATCAGGTCTCAGCGTCTCCGGGGTCGGTCGGTCGGTCGCTCAGCGACGCGAGTAGTCGCGGAAGCCGCGCGTGGTCTTGCGACCCAGGTAGCCGGCGGTGACGAGGTGCTCGAGCAGAGGGGCCGGCGCGAAGCCGGGCTCGCGGAACTCCTTGTAGAGCTCGCGCTGGATCGCCAGCGAGACATCGTTGCCGACCACGTCGAGCAGCTCGAACGGACCCATCGGCAGGGCGCAGCCCTGCTTCATGGCCAGGTCGATGTCGTCGGCCGAGGCGTAGTGCGCCTCGAGCATCTTGACCGCGTCGTTGAGGTAGGGGAACAGCAGCGCGTTGACGATGAAGCCCGCACGGTCGCCGCACGAGACGGCCACCTTGCCGATCTCGGCGCACAGGGCGCGCGTGGTCTCGGTGACGTCCTCGTCGGTCGAGACGGTCGAGACGACCTCGACGAGCTTCATGATCGTCGCCGGGTTGAAGAAGTGCATCCCGATGACGTCCTGCGGGCGGCTGGTCACCCGGGCCATCGCGATGATGGGCAGCGAGGACGTCGTGGTCGCGAGGATGGCGCCGGGCTTGCAGATCTCGTCGAGGTTCTCGAAGAGGGTGGTCTTGATCTGGAGGTCCTCGGCGATCGCCTCGACGACCAGGTCGACGTCCTTGAGGTCGTCGAGCGAGGTGGTGCCGGTCATCCGGGCGAGCACCTCGGTCTTGGCCTCCTCGGTGGCCCGGCCGCGCTGGATCTGCTTGTCGAAGTTCTTCGTGACGATCGTCCGCACGCCCTCGACCTTCTCGGCCGAGCGGCCGACGTAGAGCACGTCGTAGCCGCTCTTGGCGAAGACCTCGGCGATGCCGGCTGCCATGGTGCCGGTGCCGACGACGCCGACCTGCTTGATGTCGTGCTTGAGCTGCGGCGCCTCGTCGGCCGAGGGCGTCTTGTCGTCGCCGACGATCGTGGAGCTGTCGGGAGCCTCGTAGGTGTAGAAGCCGCGGCCGGTCTTGCGACCCAGCAGGCCGGCGGTGACCATCTGCTTGAGGATCGGGGCCGGGGCGTGGAGCCGGTCGCGACCCTGGAGGTACATCGTCTCGAGGATCTCGTAGGCCGTGTCGAGACCGATCAGGTCGAGCAGCGCCAGCGGACCCATCGGGTAGCCGCAGCCGAAGCGCATGGCCGCGTCGATGTCCTCGCGGGTGGCGTAGCGGCCCTCGAACATCGAGGCGGCGTGGTTGAGGTAGCCGAACAGCAGCGTGTTGGCGATGAAGCCGGCCTTGTCGCCGCACACGACGGGGCTCTTGCCGAGCGAGCCGAGGAGCGCCTGCACGTCGGTGAGCACGGACGGCTCGGTGACGACGGTGCGGACGACCTCGACGAGGTTCTGGACCGGCGCGGGGTTGAAGAAGTGCACGCCGATCACGCGGCCGGGGGCCGAGGTCGCGGTCGACAGCTCGGTCACCGAGAGCGAGGAGGTGTTGGTGGCCAGCACGGTGTCGGGGCCGACGATCTTGTCGAGGCTGCGGAAGATGGCCTTCTTGGTCTCCATCGACTCCACGACGGCCTCGACGACGAGGTCGGCCGAGGCGAGGTCCTCGATGGCGGTGGTGAAGGAGATCCTGGCCAGCAGGTCGCTCTGCTCGGCCTCGGTCATCTTCTCGCGCTTCACCGCCCGCCCGGTCGAGTTGGCGAGGTGCTGACGGCCACGCTCCACGCCCTCGTCGTTCAGCTCGACGCCGATCACGGTGCAGCCGTGGCGGGCGAACACCTCGGCGATCCCGGCACCCATGGTGCCGAGACCGACGACGCCGATCGTGGTGAAGCTGCGGGCCGGGTTCTCGGGGGTCTCAACGCTCATGGCGGGCATCATTCCACGCGCCCGTGGCCGTCTCGCAGCATGTTCACTCGTCGGTAACTTAGCGCCGTCCGAGCGGCACGCTCATCACCACGCGCCGGCCCACGTCGTCGAGGCCCAGCAGTCGTTCGTGGGCGCGCAGCCGCGCCTGGAACGGCTCGAGGTCGTCGACCTCCGCGAAGCCGAGCGAGCGGTAGAACGGCCCGTTCCACGGGACGTCGGCGAAGGTGCACAGCGACAACGTGTCGTGTCCCGCCCCGCGTGCCTCGGCCATCGCCCGGCGCACGAGCTCGGCGCCGATCCCCTGCTGGCCGTACGACGGCAGCACCGACACCTGCTCGAGGTGGGCCCGGCCGTCGGGGAAGGTCAGGTGGGCGAAGCCGACGACCTCGTCGCGGACGTCGGCGACCAGGAGCATCCCGGTGAGGTCGCGCTCCCCACCGCTCGGAGCCGGCGCCTCCAGGGCGGCGTGGGTCCGCCCGAAGTACTCCCGGAACAGCACCGCGCCGGCGTCCTCGAGCGCCGCGAGATGGCGCAGGTCCGAGGGCCGCGCGAGACGGACGGAGGCCGGGGTCATGCCGGGAGCCTAGGCAGGTAGATTCATCGACCGTGAGACTCGTCGTCGCCCGCTGCCAGATCGACTACGCGGGACGGCTGACGGCCCACCTGCCGATGGCCACCCGGGTGTTGATGATCAAGGCCGACGGGTCGGTCCTCGTGCACTCCGACGGGGGCTCCTACAAGCCCCTCAACTGGATGTCGCCCCCGTGCACGCTGCGGGAGGGCACCACCGACGACGGTCAGGTCGAGTGGACGGTGACGTCGACCAAGACCGACGACACCCTGCGCATCCTCCTCGAGGACGTCGTCAGCGACTCCAGCCACGACCTCGGCATCGACCCCGGGCTGCAGAAGGACGGTGTCGAGAAGCACCTCCAGGAGCTCCTCGCCGAGCACCCGGCCAGCCTGGCCGACGGCCTGGTCCTCGTGCGGCGGGAGTACCCGACCGCCATCGGCCCGGTCGACCTGATGTGTCGCGATGCCGCCGGCGCCAGCGTCGCGGTGGAGATCAAGCGGCGCGGCGACATCGACGGCGTCGAGCAGCTCACGCGCTACCTCGACCTGCTCAACCGCGAGCCCCTGCTCACCACCAAGGGGCAGGTGCGCGGCATCTTCGCCGCACAGGAGATCAAGCCCCAGGCCCGGGTGCTCGCCACCGACCGGGGCATCACCTGCGCGGTCGTCGACTACGACGCGCTGCGTGGGCTAGACGACCCGTCCCACCGGCTGTTCTAGGAGCACCCGTGCGCATCTTCCACATCGCCACGCTCGCCGACTGGCAGCACGCCCAGGAGGTCGGCAGCTACGCCGTGTCGACCCTGGGCCGGACCCTGGCGGAGGAGGGGTTCATCCACGCCAGCCGGGGTGACCAGTGGCAGGGCGTGCGCGAGCGCTACTACGCCGACGTGACCGAGCCGCTGGTCCTGCTGTCGATCGACACCGACCTCCTCACCTCCCCGGTCGTCGACGAGGGACTTCCGGGGAGCGACGAGACGTTCCCCCACGTCTACGGCCCGATCCAGGTCGGCGCCGTCGTGACCGTCGTCCCGCTGGACGCCGAGCACGCGTCCGAGGCCCCCGTCGAGGCCGAGGGCGCTCCGGTCGGCCTGCCGGGAGCGGCCGGTTCGCAGTCCTTCAGCCAGCTGTTCCTCCGCGAGGTCTTCCACCAGGTGCTGCTCGCCAGCGTGGTGCTGGCGGTCGTCGTCGCCGGCACGCTCGTCGGACAGGCCGCCTTCGGCGAGTGGGGTCCGCTCACCGGCGCGGCGGTCGGCCTCGTCCTCGGTGTCCTCGCGGCCCGCGAGATCAGCCGACGCCGCGCGGCCTGACTCAGGTCGCCGCCAGCGCGACGACCTCGTCCGCACAGCCCCACGACAGGGTCACGCCCGAGCCGCCGTGGCCGTAGCAGTGGATCAACCGGCCCTCGCGCTCGAGCCGGACCGAAGGTCGTGCCGGGCGCAGCCCCACCTTCTGGCGCAGGACGCGCGCCCCCGCCAGCTCCGGCACCAGCCGCGTCGCGCGCGCCAGGATCCCTCGGGCCGTCTCGGACGACGGCGTCCGGCTCCACTCGCCCTCCACCGCGGTGCCGCCGACGACGATGTCGCGCGAGCGCGGGACGACGTACGTCGGGCCCGCGCCGTCGAGCCACCAACGCTCGAGACCGACCTGCTCGACGTAGAGCACCTGGCCGGCGACCGGGTTGACCGACGGGTCCGCGCCCAGCAGCCGGGCACCGATGCCGCTCGCGTTGACCACGAGGTCGCCACCGGCGGGCAGGCCCGAGAGGTTGAGG
>JBFJKO010000088.1:0-9369 GCA_041634935.1 Nocardioides sp. | reverse complement strand
CTGGATGATCGAGACGCCCAGGTTGCCGCCGGCCGCGTTGAGGCCGAGCGCCGCGCCCTTCTTGGCCGCGGGGTAGAAGAAGTTGATGTTGGCCATCGAGGAGGCGAAGTTGCCGCCACCGAAGCCGGCCGTGGCGGCGATCAGGCAGAAGGCCCAGTACGGCGTGCTCGGGTTCTGCACCGCCCACGCGAAGGTCAGCGTGGGCACCAGCAGCAGCGCCGCGCTGATCATCGTCCAGTTGCGACCGCCGAACCTCGGCACCGCGAACGTGTAGGGCAGGCGCAGCAGCGCACCGACGAGGTTGGGGATCGCCACCAGGACGAACAGCTGCTGGGGCGAGAAGGCGAAGCCCTGGGCGACGAGGAACGCCGAGCTGACGCTCCAGATCAACCAGACCGAGAAGCCGAGGTGCTCGGCGAAGATCGACCAGACGAGGTTGCGGCGGGCGACCTGCTTGCCGCCGCCCTCCCAGAACGCCTCCTCCTCCGGGCGCCAGTCGTCGATCCAGTAGCGACCGCGGGCCGAGCGCGCATCGGGGACCGACGAGGAGGTCGGTTCGCTGGTGAGGGTCATGGAGTGCTCCTGGCTGGGACGGATCGGTAGGTCCCTCAGTCAAGGCACCTCAGGTTTCGGGCCTGCTTCCTGAGACGGAAACGTCGTGTCACCTTCGTCTCACGACCTCACGGACCTCACGGGCTCACGGGCTGTGGCGCCGACCCGGAGGCTGAGCAGGGCGAGGGACGAGCCCGTCGACGAAGCCCCCTCGAGCCGACCCGCGGCCGCATCCCACCTCACCGGGCTTCGTCGACGCTCGCTTCGCTCGCTGCTCAGCCTCCGGGGCCGTGCGCGGGGCAGGCCCGGCCGGGAACGCGCTCCTGGGTAGGCTGGCCCCTCGGTGAGCCGGGAAGTCTGGTCGGCAGTCGATCCGCGCACCCCTGAGGAGTCCAGCAGCACATGACACCCGTGTGGCTCCTTGCCTGCCTCGCTGCAGCCCCCGTGCTCGTCGTCCCCCTCTCCTCGGCGCTGGGTCGGCGTACGGGCTGGGTCCTGTCGGCGTACTTCGCCGCCCTCGCGGCCGCGCTCGTCCCGACGGCCCGCACGGTGCTCGACGGTGGCGCCGTCGAGCAGACCTACTCGTGGGTGCCGGCGCTCGACCTCGACTACGCCCTGCGTCTCGACGGGCTGGGCCTGGTCTTCGTGATGATCGCGCTGCTGATCGGCGCGGCCGTCTTCGCCTACTCCGCGGAGTACCTCGCCCCCGAGCGCCACCTCGGCTTCTTCCTCTGGATGACGGTCTTCGCGCTCGGCATGGTCGCACTGGTCATGGCCGACGACCTGATCCTGGTCTTCCTGTGCTGGGAGATCACCTCCCTGGCCTCCTTCCTGCTGATCGCCCGGGCGGGCTCCGGCGGCGAGGCCGCGGCCGGACGCACCCTGCTCATCACCTTCATCGGCGGGCTGGCCCTGCTCGTGGCGGTCGTCGTGATGATCGTCGCGACCGGGACCACCCGGCTCTCCGAGTCGCTCGCCTCGCCGGTCTGGCACGACAACGGCGCCCTCACGACCACCGTCGCGGTGCTGGTCGCCGTCGCCGGCTTCACGAAGGCCGCCCAGTTCCCCTTCCACCCCTGGCTCCCCGACGCCATGGCGGCGTCGACCCCGGTCAGCGCCTACCTGCACGCCGCTGCGGTCGTGAAGGCCGGCATCTACCTGATGCTCCGCTTCTCCGAGGCGTTCTCGTCGGTGCCGGCCTGGAACGCCCTGCTCATCGTCGTCGGCCTCTTCACCTCCGCGATGGCGGCGCTGTTCGCGCTCAACCAGACCGACCTCAAGCGCCTGATGGCCTACTCGACGGTGAGCCAGCTCGGTCTCATCACCGCCGCGATCGGGGTCGGCACCCCCAAGGCCCTCACCGCGGCCATGATCCACACGATCGCGCACGCGCTCTTCAAGTCCGGGCTCTTCATGATGGTCGGCGTCATCGACCACCAGGCCGGCACCCGCGACCTGCGACGTCTCCCGGCCCTGCGGCACGTGATGCCGTGGAGCTTTGCGACGGTCGCCGCCGGCACGGCCGCGATGGCGGGGATCCCGCCCCTGCTCGGCTTCATCAGCAAGGAGGCGATCCTCGGCTCGATGCTCGAGGCTCCGGGGCCCGCCTGGACCGGGCAGGCGGCCTTCGCCTTCGCCGGTGCCGGCGCGGTGCTCACCTTCGCCTACTGCGCCAAGATCCTGTTCCACGCGTTCGTCGACGGTGAGCGCGACCTCGAGGCCGGTGCGTGCGAGGCCTCCCCGGCCCTGCTGGCCCCGGCGATGCTGACGATCTGGGCGGGGCTCCCGCTCGCGCTCGGCGTGACCGTCCTGGCGCGCCCGGTCGACCGAGCGGTCGAGGCGATGAGCGGCAAGGAGTCCTACGAGCTCGCCCTGTGGCACGGCGTGACCCCCGAGCTGATCGTCACCGGACTGGTCGTCCTGGTGGGCGTCTGGCTCGTGACGCAGCGCGCCCGCCTCCGTCCGCGACTCGAGGGCGACCTGCTCCCCTTCTCCGGTGTCGGTCTGATCGACCGCGGCCTGCACCGCGTCGAGCGGATCGGCGCCGTCAGCACCCACGTCGTCGGTCACGACCACCCGTCGCGTCACGTCGTCCCGCCGATGACCGTGCTCACCCTGCTCCTCGGCGTCGGCACGATCGCGGTCTTCGCGGGCGGCGACGTGCCGAGCACGGTCCCCGACCTGTGGCGCCCGATCGACGCGGGGCTCCTGGTGCTGATCACCCTCGCCGTCCTCGGCGTGGTCGTCTCCGACTCGCGCCTGGCGGCGACCGTCTTCCTCGGCGGGGTCGGCATCGCCGTCACCGTGCAGCTCTTCGCCCTCGGCGCCCCCGACGTGGGCCTGACGCAGCTGATGGTCGAGGTGCTGACCGTCATCTTCATCATGCTCGTGCTGCGCGGGCTGCCGAAGCGCTTCGGCCACCTCAAGCACAGCCGGCGGCGCGGGCCGATGGTGCTCGCCGTCGCCCTCGGGCTCGCCGCGGGCGGCGCGACCTGGCTGCTGACCGGCCGGCGCGACCCCTCCGTCCCCGCCGAGTACTACATCTCCGAGGGGGCCGAGGAGACCGGTGGCGACAACCTCGTCAACGTGATCCTGGTGGAGTTCCGGGCACTCGACACGCTCGGCGAGCTCACCGTGCTGGGCTTCGCCGCCGTCGCGATCATCGCCGTCCTCGCCACCGTGCCGACCCGGCGCGTCAGCGAGGAGGAGCAGCACGACCTGCGTCCGCTCCACGGCGGCGTCCGGCTCGACGACCCGCAGGCCGAGCGCGCACTCCTGGACGCGGCCCCCAACCTCGACCCGATGCGGCTCCTGCTGCGCCTGATGGTGCCGGGCCTCGTCGTGCTGTCGGCGATGATCTTCTGGCGCGGCCACAACGCCCCCGGCGGCGGGTTCATCGCGGCCCTCGTCGCGGCCGTGGCCGTCTCGCTGGTCTACCTGGCCCGTCCCGAGGACCGCGCCGTCGGCACCCCGCGCCTGCACCTGGGCCTGATCGCGGGCGGGGTCGGCACCGCCCTGGCCACCGGGGTGCTGGGCTACGCCGCGTCCGCCTTCCTCGAGCCCATGTCCACCTACGTCGTCGGCGTCTACGTCGGTACGTCGCTCCTCTTCGACGTGGGCGTCTACCTGGCCGTCCTCGGCCTCGTCATGGTCGCCTTCGACCGTCTCGGAGCCGAGCCGGTCGAGGAGCGCACCGACGACGAGCCGGCCCTGAGGAGCCAGCCATGACCTTCCTGCCCCTCACCGTCGCCGTGCTGGTCGCGGGCGGTGCCTACCTGCTCTGCCAGGCCGGCATGGTCCGGATCGTCTTCGGCATCACCCTGCTGAGCCACGCCGCCAACCTGGTGCTGCTCGCGTCCGGGGTGTCCGCCTGGCGTACCGAGCCCCTCAACACCCCGGGCTCCACCGGGGTCGCCGACCCGTTGCCCATGGCCTTCGTGCTCACCGCGATCGTGATCACCCTGGCGGTGACGGTGCTGATGCTCGCGCTGTCCCTCATCGGCGGCGACGACAACACCTACCTGGTGCCCGAGACCGGGCAGGAGCACCGATGAACGACTCCCTGCTCCCCCTGTTCGTCGTCGTGCCGCTCGCGATGGCGGCGCTCGGCGTCCTCGCGCCGGCTCGCGTGATGCTGCCGCTGATGATCGCCGCTCCCCTGCTCACCGCAGCCGGTGGCATCGGCCTCCTGGTGGCCCACGCCGAGGCCGGCAACGAGGTCATCGCCACCCAGGTGGGGGCCTTCGTGCCGGGCATCGCCATCCCCCTGGTCTCCGACACGCTCGCAGCCCTGATGCTCACCGTCACCGGCCTCACCAGCGCCGCCTGCGTGGCGTTCTCCGCGATCAGCGGCGAGGCCAGGCTGCGCTTCTTCCCCACGCTGGTGCTGATGCTCACCGCGGGGGTCAACGGCGCCCTGCTCACCGGTGACCTCTTCAACCTGTTCGTCTTCATCGAGGTCATGCTGCTCCCGTCGTACGCGCTGATCGCGATGACCGGCACCTGGCGTCGACTCGGCATCGGCCGGTTGTTCGTGGTGGTCAACCTGCTGACCTCGACGATCCTGCTCATCGGCGTCGGTCTCGTGTACGGCGTCGCGGGCTCGGTCAACATCGGCGTCCTGGCCGACGCGGACGCCGACGACCCGCGGTTCGTGCTCGCCGTCTCGGTGGTCCTGCTCGCCCTGTCGGTGAAGGCCGGCGTGGTGCCGCTGCACGGCTGGCTGCCCCGCGCCTACCCGGCCACCTCGGGCTCGGTGATGGCGCTCTTCTCGGCGCTGCACACCAAGGTCGCGCTCTACGCGATCTTCCGGATCCACCAGGTGGTGCTCGACGGCGCGGAGCGCTGGACCGCGGTGCTGCTCGTGCTCGTCGTGCTCACGATGGTCGTCGGCTCCTACGGCTCGCTGGGCGAGAAGATGATCCGCCGCCTGCTGTCGTGGCAGATGGTCGCCGGCGTCGGCTACATCCTGCTCGGGCTCGCCATCGGCACCCAGCTCGGCCTGGCCGCCGGCCTGTTCTACCTCTCGCACCACATCCTCGTGATGGGCGCGCTGCTGCTCGCCTCGGCCGCCATCGAGCACACCTACCGCAGCCACCAGTTCGTGCGCCTCTCCGGCCTGATGCGCCGCGAGCCGCTGCTCGCCACGATCGTGGCGCTGTCGATGCTGTCGCTGGTCGGCTTCCCGCCGTCGTCCGGCTTCTTCGGCAAGGTCGGCATCCTGCGCGCCGCAGCCGGTCTCGACGGGGTCGAGCTGGTCGTGGTCATGACGGCGGTGGTCGTGGCCAGCCTCGGCACGCTGCTCGCCGGCCTGCGGCTGTGGCGCGGGGTCTTCTGGGGTCCCCCGATGGAGGACCTGCCGTCGGGCGACCAGGAGCCGCACGTCGCGCACGACACGCGCGCCCCGCTGCGCACGGTGCTGCCGTCGGCGGTGCTGCTCGGCGTCTCACTGGTCGTCTTCCTGCTCCCGGGCCCGGTCTGGGACCTCACGGTCCGGGCCGCCGACGGACTCCTGGACCCGACGACGTATGCCGCGGAGGTGACCGCGCCGTGACCTCGCTCGCGATCCTCGCCCGCCTCGTCGTGCGCTCCGCCCCGTGGCTGGCCTGGCAGCTGACGGTCTCCGTCGTCCGTCTCGCGGCCGACGTCGGCACGCCCGGCTCGACCCAGCGCCCGCGCATCGTCAAGCTCGGCATGGAGGGCCTCACCGACCTCGAGGTCGCCCTGCTCACCAGCTCGATCACCATCACCCCGGGCACGTTGGTGCTCGCGATCGCGCCCGACGACGAGCACGGCCCGCGTGCGGCGTTCGTGCAGGGGCTCTTCGGCGAGGACGAGCCGCTGCTGATGTCGGGACTCGAGGACATGCGCGACCACGTCCTGGCCGCCACCCGTGGAAGGGACCGCCGATGACCCTGCTCGCCACCATCGCCGTCGTCGTGCTCGTCGTCTCGGCGCTGCTCGGCATCATCCAGGTCGCACGCGGCCCGGACGACGCCAGCCGTGCGGTCTGCGGCGACCTGATCTTCTTCTGCGCGATCGCGATCTTCGCCGTCACCGGCATCCTGCGCTCGACGTCGGTGCTCTTCGACGCCGTCCTGCTCGCCACCCTCAGCGGCATCCTCGCCACCGCGGCCCTGGCCCGCATGCTCACCCGGGGCCACCGATGAGCGGCTCCGACGTGCTCGCGGTCAGCGGCGGACTCCTGCTCGTGCTGGGCTCGCTGTTCTTCCTCGTCACCGCGATCGGCATGCTCCGCTCGGGCGACGCGATCAGCCGGGTCAACAACCTGAGCCCGGCGATGGGCGCCGGCATGCCGTTGATCATCGTCGGCGCTGCCCTCGACGTGGCCGCCCGCGGCGAGCTGAGCATCACCGACGCGGTGCTGGCAGCGCTGGCGATCGGTGCGGCGCTGGTCGTCTCGTCGGTGGCCAGCAACCTGCTCGGCCGCGCCGCCTACCGCACCCAGCGGGTGCTCGACCCGCGCACGATCAGCAACGCGCTCGGACCCCACGAGGACCTGCCCGAGCCGTCGTGGGCCGAACACCCCGACACCGGCGCCGCACCTCACGGCCGCGACTAGGTAGGGTCTGCGCCATGGCACCCGAGAAGACCGAGGCCGAGCCCACGATCGGGCGTCTCGTCAACGACGCCAGCCGCGACATCTCCACGCTGATCAGCAAGGAGATCCAGCTCGCGAAGTCCGAGCTCAAGCTGAGCGTCAAGTTCGGCGTGACCGGGGTGGTGTTCTTCGCCGCCGCCGGCTTCATCGTCGTCCTGGCGATCATCATGCTGTCGGTCGCGCTGGCCTACTTCATCAACTGGAACGGCGAGGGACTCGCCCTGCACTGGGCGTTCCTGATCGTCTTCGGCTTCTACCTGCTCGTGGCGGGCCTGCTGGCCCTCCTCGGCGTCAAGAAGATCAAGAAGGCCGGACCGCCGGAGCAGGCCATCGAGCAGGGCAAGCAGATCCCCGGCGCCCTCAAGGGCCGTCACCAGGCCTGAGCGGGTCTAGCTCGCGCACCCCTGCGTCGAGACCTGCTGGCCGCTGGCCCGACCGTCGTCGGCCGCGTCGGCGACCTGCTCCCAGGTGAGGGCGTAGCCGGTGTCGGCGTCGGTGACCGACGCCGCGAAGATCACGCCGGCGACGTTGCCCTGCGTGGTGACGATCGGACCCCCGGAGTTGCCCGGGCGGATCAGTCCCCGCAGCGAGTAGACGTCGCGCAGCACGGTGCCGTTGCCGTAGATGTTGGGGGACTTGAGCTGCGTCTCGGTGCGCACCCGCCCGCGCTGGACGTCGTACGGCCCGTCCTCGGGGTAGCCGAGGATGGCGACGCCGTCGTCGGAGGAGGTGACGAACTGCTCCTCCTCCGCGTCGCTCGACACGAAGTCGAGGCGCGGGGTGTTGCCGCTCTCGAAGGCGAGGACGGCGATGTCGAGGTCGGCGTTGAAGTAGACGACCGTCGCGTCGACCGTGGAGTCGCCCACGATGACGTCGGGCTCGTCGACACCCGCGACCACGTGGGCGTTGGTCATCAGGCGGTCCTCGGCGTAGAGGAACCCGGTGCCCTCGACGCCGCGGCCGCACGAGTTGTTGCCACGGATCTTGAGCACGCTGGCTTCGGCGTTGCGGATGTCGGGGTCGGTGAGGAGACGGCGGGCTCCCGGGCTGACCTCGACGATGTCCTCGGGGGCGAACGGCTCGAGGTAGCGCGGGAAGAAGCCCGTGCCGACGACGTCGTTGAACCCGTCGAGGGCGTTCATCGCCGTCGCGGGCAGGGCGGTGTTGACCGTGCGCAGGACGGCCGATTCGCGCACCAGCGGGGTCAACGCCCCGATCCGGGAGCCGGAGATGGCCACACCGAGCGCCCAGGCCACGACCAGCACCGCCAGCGAGCTCAGCAGCGCGCCGCCGATCGCGTCGAGGGCGCGGGCCGGCTGCCAGGTGATCGTGGCGCGGATGCGGGAGCCGACGTACTGCAGGAGGGCCTGACCCACCGAGGCGAGCACGATCACGATGAACAGCGCGCCGAGCGAGACGGCGAGCGACGGCTCGGCGTCGCCGAGGATGCGCGGGGCCAGGAGCACGCCGCCGAGCCCGCCGAGGAGCAATCCCGAGGTCGCGAACGCCCCGGTGACGAACCCCTGCCAGTAGCCGGAGAGCGCGTAGGCGAGCACGAGGAGCAGGAGGAGCACGTCGAGGACGTTCAACGGCGTCGCTCCTCGAAGTCGGTGTTGGGGGGGACCGGCTCGGAGTCCGGTCGGTAGCCGCCGAGCATATAGCGCGGGATCTCCTGCTCCGGGGCGTCGGGCAGGTCGTCGATCCAGCCGAGGAACTCGAAGAGGCGGGCGATCACCCCACCGGTGAAGCCCCAGAGGATGACCTCGTGGTCGTCGCCGATCAGGAAGCCGGGCGAGCGCCAGCCCGAGGGGCCGGTGACGACGATGCGGTGCGCCGGGTCGGCGAGCTCGTGCAGCGGCACCCGGTAGATCGCGTGCACCTCCTCGGGGGACTTCACCCAGATCGGGCTCGGCTCGTGCCACCAGCCGAGCACCGGCACGACCGCGAAGTTGCTCGGCGGCAGCCACAGCTCGGGCAGCTCGGCGAAGACGTGGACGCCGGAGGGGTCGAGCCCGGTCTCCTCGTGCGCCTCGCGGAGCGCGGCCTCGACGAGGGTCTCGCCGGGGTCGACGCGTCCGCCCGGGAAGGAGACCTGGCCGGGGTGGGAGCGCATCGTGTGCGCCCGCTCGGTGAGGAGCAGGTCGGGTCCGTGCTCGCCCTCGCCGAAGAGCATCAGCACCGCCGACGAGCTCGCCTCGGCGCCCTCGGGCACCTGGAAGCGGGTGAGGTCGTGGACGGTGATGCTCTCCGCCGCCTCGCGGACGGGGTGGAGCCAGTCGGGCAGCTTCACAGCTCGACCCCCAGGTGGGTCTCGACGAGCTCGACGACCTCGGCCTCGGTCTCGACCCCACCACCCTTCTGGTGCACCAGCTCGCCGTCCGCGTCGACGAAGAGGAGCTGGGGGAACCCCGCCACGCGGAGCTCGGCGAGGTCGAGGATCTCCCCGCCGGGGTCGGCCAGCTGCGGGTAGGTGGCGCCGACGATCTCGGCGAAGGAGATGGCCAGGTCGGGGTAGATCTCGACGTCGATGCCCAGCAGGTCGACGGTGTCGCCGTGCTCGGCGTAGAACGCCTGGAGGGCGGGCATCTCGTCACGGCAGGGCGCGCAGCCGGAGAACCACAGGTTGATGACCAACGGGCCCTTGAGGTCGGCCAGGTCGACGTCCGGCCCACCGCCGAGGCAGCGCAGGGTCAGCT
>JBFJKO010000087.1:0-9393 GCA_041634935.1 Nocardioides sp. | reverse complement strand
GGGCCATGGTGCCGTCGGTCGAGGGGTAGATCAGAATTTGGGCTGCAATTGGCGGCCCGCCGTGATCGCGGGCCAGGTGACAGACGACCGCCGCCAGGTTGCCGCCGGCGCTGTCGCCCATGACGAGCAGGGGCGCCCCGGGCGCGGCGAGCTCGGCGCGGTTCTCGTCGACCCAGCGCAGCGCTGCCCACGAGTCCTCCACGGGCACCGGGTAGGCGTGCTCCGGTGCGAGCCGGTAGTCGACGAGGACGACGGTGCAGTCGGTGCGCGCCGCGAGCTGGCGCGCCATCGTGTCCGAGCCCGCCAGGTCACCGAGCACCCAGCCGCCCCCGTGGAGGTAGACGATGACGCCGCGAGGTGCGGGACTCGGGCGGTGCACGCGGATCGGTATGGCCGCGCCGTCCACCGCCACCTGGAGATCACTCGTGCTCGTCATCTCCGGGCCCTCGCCCAGGAGCGCGGCCAGTCCGGCGCCGCGCTCCCGCGCCGCCTCGGGGGTCGACTCGTGCAGCGGCACTCGGCCGGCCGCCTCCAGCTGTGCGAGGAATCCTGCTGTTGCAGCGTCCAGGCTCATCGATCTTCACCATCCTTCTCGATCTCTCGTTTCGCAGCCGCGTCGCGCACTGCACCGTCCACCGGGCGGCTCGCCGTCCTGGCGATCACCTCTGACTCAAGCCTCTGCACTGGTAGTCGCGTCCTTCGACCGGCGCCCACGCCGCACCGCTCCACTGCACGAAGCGCCAGCACTCCGCAGATCTCTTGGCGCCCACCTGCATCGGACCGTGGAGGCCGTTGCCGGTCCACTCCTTCACCGTGCTGATCGAGTCGATGAGCGAGTCCCGGGTGAGGCTCCCCCCGAGTGCGGTGGCCTGCTCGACGAACAGCCGGGCGGCGGACCAGGCGAACACCCCGAAGAAGTCCGGCTCCGAGCCGGGCTTCACCCGCTCGAGGTAACGCAGGTAGAGGTTCACCTCGGGGTTGTCGCCGGCCTCCTCGAACGGGGCGAAGTTGAGGTACGACACCGTTCCTTCCGCGGCGCTGCCGCCGGGTCCGGTGAACTCCCGGCTGTAGGCCGTGGGGTCGAGCAGCACCAGCTCGGGCTCGAAGTCCTGCTGCTCCATCGTCTGGACCAGTCGGACGAAGTGCGGGTTGGCCGCCACGAACTGGACCGACGTCACCCCCTTCTCCTTCATCGCCTGCACGTACGGGATGTAGTTGAACGCCCCTGCGTCGACGCCGGCGATGTAGACGTACTTCACTCCCCGCCGGGTCCCGAAGTCGGCCTGGCTCGGACCGTTCTCGGCCGCCGCTCCGGCCTGGAGGTAGAGCATGGCGGCCTTCTTGCCGCCGGTGGTGCGCTTGATGAAGTCCGGGACGGCGTTCTGGTACTCGTCCGACCCCGCGGGCGACACCGAGTAGCACGTGGCGCAGGCTCCGCGCGTGCTGGTGGTGGTGATGGCGCGCAGGTCCGGGATGCCGCACTTCTGCGCGGTGGCGGCACCGCCGGAGTCGTAGCCCGACATGGAGCCGACCATCGCGAAGGTCTCGACGCACCCGGCCGCGTAGGCCTGCTGGTCGGCGGAGGCGTCCGTCCGGGTGTCGTAGGGCCGCATGGCCAGTGAGCGCCCGCAGATCGTGGCACCGGAGTCGTTGTAGTACTGCACGAACGCCTTGACTGCGAGCTGGGCGGACTCCATCAAGCCGGGCACCGGACCGCTGATGTCGGAGGCGTTACCGATGGTGATCGTGGAGTCGGTGATGCCGGTGGTGTTCTTCAGACCGGCGCAGTCGGCGCCCGCACCGCCCGGGGGCGTGTTCCTGCCGCCCTGGGTCACGGCCCCGGGCTCGCCAGGTGCTGCCGGACCGCGCGCGCCGGACTCGGCTGGACCCGTCGATCCGCCGGAGGCCCCCGTGGTGCCCGAGGTGCCCGGGCCCGGCTCGGGCGCTGCACCGGGAGCCGCGCCGACGTCGGTCCCGCCGTCGACGACCGGCGCTCCGGCGGCGTCGACGGGCGCCTGCTGCTCGCCGGAGACCACCGGGGCGATCGTGGACCCGAGCCCCACCGTCGTGGGGTCCAGGTTGCTGCCGCAGGCCGCCGGGGTCAGCGCGAGGATCAGGACGGTCGGAGGCAGCAGCACGCGACGGCGCAGGGCCGCACCCCAGGTCGAGGTGCGGGGCACGAGGCGTCCCGCTCGCTCCGCATCGAGGCTCATTCCGTGGCACCGTCCCTGTCTGTCTCCCGCGCACCTCGCTGTGCACAGGCACACTGCAACAGACCCGCAGCACCCGGGCGAGACCCGTGCGTCGCCAAGCGGCGGCTCGGGTGGGTCGTTTGGAGAGTCGCCGCTCGCGCCGCGGGCACCCCGCGGCGGACGGCACGCCCCGGCCGCGCTCAGGTCACCAGCGGGGCGCTCTCCCGGAGCCGCCGCAGGACGATCGCGATGTAGAGCCGGCACCTGCCGTAGCTGTCCGCGAGCGAGAACCCGAGCTGCTCCTCGGCCGCCGCGACCCGGTGGGCGATCGTGTTGTGGTGAAGGTCCAGGGACCGCGCCGCCTGCCGGATCGAGGTGGCGGCGACGACGACGTCCAGGGTGCGCAGCAGCTCCGGCCCGCCGGCGGCAAGTGCGCGGTCGAGGGCCGTGACGTCCTGGACCCGGTTGATCGTCTCGGGCGACAACGAGTCCGCCAGCGCCTCGTAGCCGCGGAGGCGCCAGAACTCGAACGCGACGCCCTCCTCGATGAGGTACGGCCCGTGGTCGCGGGGGCTGGGCTGGCTGAAGCGCAACGCCCACCGGGCCTCGACCAGCCCCGTGGCCACCTCGATCGCCGGGACGTCCTGGCTGATGCCGACCTGGAGACCCCGGGGCACGCCGTCCTGCACCAGCGCGGAGAGCCGACCGCCAGTGGTGAGGAGGATCGTCAGCCGCGGCCTGCCCGTGCTGAAGACCGTGACCCCTCCCGCCTCCAGCTGCTCGACCCAGGTCGCGATGACGCTCCGGGCGCCGTGCACGACCACGACCCGCACCGGCGTGTTCGACCGCCACCCGAGCTGCTCGAGCGCCGTGCGACGAGAGGCGTCCGACTCGGTCTCCGACAGGAGCACGCTCACGGCTCGCCCGGACTCCCACTTCGAACCACGCAGCCGGTCGCCACCGAGGGCCGTGGTCACGCACACGGCCAGCCGGTCGAGCACCACCTGGTCCTCGTCGCTCCGCGCGCCGCCCAGGGCGACCACCACGCCGTCCTGCGTCGACGACATGGAGGTCAGACCGCTCGGCCAGGTCTCCTCCCACTGACCTCGGTCGGCGACCGACACGACTCCGTCGCACCGCACCGCCACGGGCCGCCCCAACCAGGTGCTCGTGGACTCCACGATCTGCTTGACCGTCGCCCGCTCGTGGGTGAGCGCGTCGAAGAAGCGCAGGACCCGCACAGCCACGACCTCCTCGTCGCGGATGGGCGCAGTTGCGCGGGGAGACGCAGGGGGACGGGTCATCGGCTTCTCCTCCTCGATGTGACGAGCAGCACACTAGGCCACCCGCCCCATGATCGTGTCCAGATGGCGCCCCGGAGTCGGTGCCCGGCGCGTCGCGACGTGCCAGATTGCCCCTAACGACCCTCCGGAGGAAGCAATGAGCTCGTACGAACGCGTCCACATCGGTGGCTCCTGGCAGCGACCGCACGGCACGGAACGACTGACGATGACCGACCCACGCACCGGCGAGGCCGGCGCGACGGTCACGCTGGCCGACGCCGTCGACGTCGAGCGGGCCGTCGTCGTGGCGAGGTCCACGTTCGACGAGGGCCCGCCCTGGTCACTGGCGGACCGCCTCGACTGCCTCGACGGCCTCGCCGACGTCATCGAGGCCCAGTCCGAGACGTTCGCCGAGCAGATCTCCGCCGAAATCGGTGCCACCGACCAGTTCGCGCGCCTGGCGCAGGTCGGCGTCGCCGTCAGCACGCTGCGGGGCATCGTCGCGGCCGCACGCGACTACCGGTTCGAGGAGGAGGTCGGCGACTCGACCGTGGTCTCGGAACCGGCCGGCGTGGTCGCGGCGATCGCTCCGTGGAACTACCCGCTCCACCAGGCGCTGGGCAAGGTCGGCGCCGCCCTGGCCTGCGGATGCCCGGTGATCCTCAAGCCCTCCGAGCTCACACCCCTGTCGGCCTACCTGCTGGCGGACGCCGCCCGCGACGCCGGAGTCCCTGACGGGTGGTTCAGCGTGCTTGCCGGGCGCGGTGACGTCGTGGGAGCAGCACTGGTGGAGAGTCCCGGCGTGGACGTCGTGTCCTTCACCGGCTCGACCGACGTCGGCCGGTGGATCGCGTCCCGCGCCGGCTCGACGCTCAAGCGGGTCGCGCTCGAGCTCGGCGGCAAGTCACCCAGCATCCTGCTCGACGACCTCGATGAGCAGGCCTTCGCGGCCGCGGTCCGCAGCACCGTCGCGTTCTGCTTGATGAACGTCGGTCAGACCTGCGCGGCCTGGACCCGGATGATCGTGCCCGAGTCGCGCTACCAGGAGGCAGCCGACCTGGCGAAGGAGTGCGCGGCCACCTACGTGCCCGGCGAGAACCTCGCCCCGGTCGCCTCGCGCGAGCAGTGGGAGCGAGTGGCCTCCTACCTGCGCAGTGGCGTCGAGGAGGGGGCCGAGCTGGTGTACGGAGACCCTCGGCCGGCCTCACCCGACGGCGGCTACTTCATGGCACCGGTCGTCTTCGGTCGGGTCAGCACCGAGATGCGCATCGCGCAGGAGGAGATCTTCGGACCGGTGCTCGCGATCCAGACCCACACCGGCGACGACGATGCCGTACGGGTGGCCAACAGCACCGACTACGGCCTCGGCGGGGCGGTGTTCGGCGACGACCCCCGTCGGGTCGGCGCAGTGGCGCGCCGGGTGCGCTCGGGCAGCGTGCACGTCAACGGCCTCAACGGCAACCGGATGGCTCCGTTCGGCGGCTACAAGCAGTCGGGCATCGGCCGCGAGTTCGGGCGCTGGGGTCTCCAGGAGTTCCTGGAGGTCAAGGCGATCCAGCCGCCTCCCGGCTATCGACTGCCCCGTGCGGACCAGGCATCCCTCGCGGTGGTCGGAGGGGGGAGCTGATGGGTCCGGACGAGCTGCGCGCCGAGGTCGAGCGCATCGGGGGCTTCGAGCCCGGGACCCCACGACTGGCGCGCGACCCCGTCAACCAGCCGATGATCCACAACTGGGTCGAGGCGATCGGCGACCGCAACCCGGTCTACGTCGACGACGCAGCGGCCCGGGCCGCCGGCTTCGAGGGTGTGGTCGCGCCGCCGGCCATGACCCAGTCGTGGACGATGCCGGGCCCCGGAGCCGACCGGGCCGACGACCACCCCACGGTGCGGCTGTTCGACCTCCTCGAAGGCGCCGGTTTCACGTCGATCGTCGCCACCAACTGCGACACCGTCTACCACCGCTACGTGGGACTCGGCGAACGACTCACCCTGTCGACCGTGCTCGCCGAGCTCGTCGGACCCAAGCAGACCGCGTTGGGCGAAGGATGGTTCTGCACCATGCACAACACCTGGAAGGTCGACGACGAACCCGTCGCCGAGATGAAGTTCCGGATGCTGAAGTTCCGGCCGCGGGCCTCCTCCCCCACGAGCGCCGGCCCCGCTGCGGGGCGCCCGACGCCACCCCGGCCGGACCCGGCGGACGTTGCTCCCCGCTCGGGTGGCACCGCGACCCTGGTCGCGACCGGAGCGCGGCCCCTGGTGGTCGGGACGACGTTCCCCACCCTCGACGTGCGCGCGACGCCGACCTTCATCGTGGCCGCAGCGCTGGCTACCCGCGACTTCCAGGAGGTGCACCACGACCGCGACATCGCGGTCGCCCGCGGGTCGCAGGACATCTTCGCCAACATCCTCACCGACGCCGGCCTGGTGCAGCGCTACGTCAGCGAGTCGATCGGCTACGACGCCCGGTTCCTCTCCACCGACCTCCGGCTCGGCGTCCCCTGGTACGCCTACGACACCCTCACGTTGAGTGGCCAGGTCGTCGGGGTCGAGGGACCGGTGGTGACGGTGAGCGTCACGGGGACCGACGCGCTCGGGCCGCACATCGTCGCCACGGCCAGGCTCCGGCTCCCCGACGACGCACGGTCGTGACGCCGGCAGCGGACATCGCCTCGCTCCTGGCCGCGCGCATCGGCGACCCTCACGTCGGCCTCAGGACCCGGGAGGACGACTGGACCTGGGACGAGGTCGTGCGTCAGTCGGCGAGGCGCCGTCAGGTGGCCGAGACGCTGCGCGAGCCCGGCCCCTTCCACGTCGGGGTGCTGCTCGACAACGTGCCGGAGTTCGTCTTCTGGCTCGGTGGCGCTGCCCTGGGAGGTGCCACCATCGTCGGGATCAACCCGACCCGTGACGACGACACCCTGGCCGGGGAGGTCCGGCTCACCGACTGCCAGCTGATCGTCACCGACCGGGCCGGAGCCGACCGGCTGGCCGGCCTCGATCTCGGCCTGCCGGCGAGTCGGATCCTCGACGTGACGTCACCGCGCTACGCCGACCTGCTCGCCGCGACCACCGACGACCTCCCGCCGCACCCCGGCTCGCTCCTCGACTCGAGGGCCGACTCGATCCTGCTGCTCCTCTTCACGTCCGGCACCACGGGCGCGTCGAAGGCCGTGAGGTGCAGCCAGAAGCGGCTCCGAGCGGTGGCGGAGAGGGCCGTCGCGAAGTTCGGTCACACCCGCGACGACGTCGAGTACTGCTGCATGCCGCTCTTCCACGGCAACGCCCTGATGGCGCTGTGGGCTCCGGCGCTGAGCGTCGGCGCGACCATCTGCCTCACCCCGAAGTTCTCGGCACAGGCGTTCGTGGCCGACATCAGGCACTTCGGGTGCACCTACTTCACCTACGTCGGCAAGGCGATCTCGTACGTGCTCGCCACGCCGGTCGGTGCCGACGACCGGGACAACGCGCTGACGCGCGGCTTCGGGACCGAGGCGTCGCCCCACGACCGCGCACGGTTCGAGGAACGATTCGGCGCCCCGCTCCTCGAGGGCTACGGCTCCAGCGAGGGAGGTGCGGTGGTGACACCCGACCCCTCCGCACCCCCGGCGGCCCTGGGCCGGCGGGCCCACGCCGACGTCGTCGTCGTCGATCCCGACACGATGAACGAGTGTGCCGTCGCCGTCCTCGACGACCACGGCCTGCTGAAGAACCCCGACGACGCGGTGGGCGAGATCGTCGACCGGACCGGGAGCCCCGGGTTCGAGGGCTACTACGCCAACGACGGCGCAGACGCCGAACGACTCCGCAACGGGTGGTACTGGTCCGGTGACCTGGGGTACGTGGATGCCGACGGGTACCTCTACTTCGCCGGACGCCGCGGCGACTGGGTGCGGGTCGACGGCGAGAACACCTCGACGCTGGTGACCGAGCGGGTGCTCCGGAGGTTCCCCGGCGTGCTCGCCGCGGCGGCCTACGCCGTCCCCGACCCCGTCTCAGGCGACCGGCTGATGGCGGCGCTCGAGGTCGCGGACCCGAGCGCCCTCGACCCGCACGCACTGGCGCAGTACCTGATGACCCAGCAGGACCTGGGCCGCAAGGGCGTGCCCAGGCTGGTCCGGGTCTCGACGCGGCTTCCGGCCACCGGCTCGAACAAGGTGCTCACGCGCGAGCTCCAGCGCGAGCGCTGGCACGTCGACGAACCCGTCTACCACTGGCAGGGTCGCCTTCCCGTGCGCTACGCGCTCATGACCGAGCAGGACAAGCACGGGCTCGCCCGCGACTTCGCCGAGGCCGGGCGCGAGCACCTCCTCGCAGGTGCCTGAGCGCTCTCAGACGTTGCGCGGGAACCCGAGGTTGATGCCCCCGTGGCTCGGGTCGGGCCACCGGCTGGTGATCGCCTTCTCGCGGGTGAAGAAGTCGACCCCCTGCGGCCCGTAGGCCTTGGCGTCGCCGAAGAGCGAGGCCTTCCAGCCACCGAACGAGTGGTAGGCCACCGGCACCGGGATCGGCACGTTGATGCCGACCATCCCGACCTCGACCTCGCGCTGGAACCGCCGCGCGGCGCCGCCGTCGTTGGTGAAGATCGCGGTGCCGTTGCCGTAGGGGCTGTTGTTGATCAGCGCCAGCCCTTCGTCGTACGACGCCACGCGCACGACCGACAGGACGGGCCCGAAGATCTCATCGGTGTAGACGGTCGACGTGGTCGGCACCTTGTCGACCAGCGAGGGGCCGAGCCAGAAGCCCTCGGCGGCACCGTCGGGAGTGACCCCGCGTCCGTCGACGACGACCTCGGCACCGTCGGTGCTCGCCACGTCGAGGTAGCCCGCGACCTTGTCGCGGTGCTCGGCGGTGATCAGCGGCCCCATGTCGGCGCTGCCGCGTCCGTCGCCGGTGACCAGGCCGCCCATCCGCGTGCGCACGCGCTCCACCACCTCGTCGGCGATGGTGTCGATGGCGAGCACGACCGAGACGGCCATGCAGCGCTCGCCGGCCGAGCCGAACCCGGCGTTGACGGCCGCGTCGGCGACGAGGTCGAGGTCGGCGTCGGGGAGCACGAGCATGTGGTTCTTCGCCCCGCCGAGGGCCTGCACGCGCTTGCCGTGGGCGGTGCCGGTCTCGTAGACGTAGCGGGCGATCGGCGTGGAGCCGACGAAGGAGATCGAGGCGACGTCGGGGTGCACCAGCAGGGCGTCGACGGCCTCCTTGTCGCCGTGCACGACGTTGAAGACCCCGTCGGGCAGCCCCGCCTCCTGGAACAGCGCGGCCATCCAGTTGGCCACGCTGGGGTCCTTCTCGCTCGGCTTGAGGACGACGGTGTTGCCGGTGGCGATGGCGATCGGGAAGAACCACATGGGCACCATGGCCGGGAAGTTGAAGGGGCTGATGATGCCGACCACGCCGAGTGGCTGCTTGAGCGAGTAGACGTCGACGTCGGTCGAGACGTTCTCGGAGTAGGAGCCCTTGGTCAGGTGCGGCATCCCGCAGGCGAACTCGACGACCTCGAGGCCGCGGGCCACCTCCCCGGCCGCGTCGGAGAGCACCTTGCCGTGCTCGGAGGTGAGGATCGCGGCGAGCTCGTCCTTGCGGGCGTTGACCAGCTCGCGGAAGGCGAACATCACCTGCTGCCGCTTCGCGGTCGACGAGCTCCCCCACCCCTCGGGCCCGGTGAAGGCGTCGCGGGCGGTCAGAACCGCGGCGTCGACGTCCGAGGAGGAGGCGAGGCGGACGTGCTTGGTCTGGGTGCCGAGCGCGGGGTCGTAGACCGGTCCGGTGCGCTCGGACGTGCCGGACGCGGGGCGGCCCGCGATCCAGTGGTCGAGGACGGGCAGGTCGCCGGCGGTGGCAGTGGTGGCGGTCATGGGGTTCACAGCTACTCGTCGAGCAGGGTCAGGACGTCGTCGTAGATGGACAGGGCC